>JAHFOZ010000083.1 GCA_023261405.1 Planctomycetota bacterium | reverse complement strand
CGGCTCGACAGCGAGCTCGTCTCCGCCAAGGAGCTCTACAACTCCTACCTGAGGAAGCACGGCGAGACGACCGCCACGAGCGGCTCGACGCTCGGGAGCGTCCGCGTGATCGACCACGCGACCGTCCCCATCGTCCATTACAAGCCCAAGGTGCTGACCAACCTCGCGATCGCCGGCGTGGTGGGGCTCATGCTCGGGGCCGTGGCGATGTTCGTCACCGAGCAGCTGGACGACCGGATCGCCTCGCCGCGCGAGATCGAGGCCTTCGTCGGCTTGAACGTCATGGGCATCATCCCCAAACTGTCCACGGCCGACAAGGCGGGCAAGAACCCGATCGTGCTGGCCGAGGACTCGGGGCTCCCGGAGTTCGAGGCCTTTCGCGGCCTCCGGGCCGAGCTCGTGACGCGGCTGGAGAAGGTGGTGGGGCCCAAGGTCGTCTGCATCCTCTCCGCGCTCCAGAGCGAGGGGAAGTCGACCGTGACGGCGAACCTGGCCAAGGTCCTCGCGATGGAAGGCCGGAAGGTCCTCGTCTTCGACGCGGACCTGCGCCGCCCGAGCCAGCGGGCCCTGATCGGCCGGCCGGAGGGCCCGGGCCTGGAGGACGTGCTGAAGGGCCAGGCGACCCTCGTGCAGGCCGTCCAGAAGAGCCGGATCCCGGGTGTCGACGTGATCTCGGCGCGGGAGGGGACGAGCGGCGCCGCGGAGCTCGCGGGCACGGTCCGCTTCGAGGAGGCCCTGCAGTGGGCGCGGTCGAACTACGACTTCGTCCTCATCGATTCGGCCCCGGTCAACCAGGTGAGCGAGAGCGCGCTGGTCGCCCGGCACTCGGTGGGCACGCTGCTGGTGGTCCGCGAATCCCAGACCGGCCGCGGCTCGCTCATGATTGCCCGCCGGCGTCTTGAGACGATGGGGGTCCCCCTTCTGGGCGTCGTGCTCAACTGCTCGGTGCCTTCCTCCGGCAGCTACGACTACGGCTACTACTACTACTCGTATTACGGGAAGGCAAAATCCTAGCCGGTAGCTGTTAGCTTGTAGCGGGTACCCTACGAGCTACGAGCTTCAAGCTACCGGCTATTTCGGCAGCGAGTCCCGCAAACGCCCCGCCTCCGCGTCGCCCGGATGGGACGCCAGGAAATCCCCCACGATCCGCTGCGCCCCCGGCGCATCCCCCGCCGCAACGAGGGCGTTCGCGCATTCCCTCAGGAGGCCCAGGTCGTCTCTCGATGAGCGAAGCAGTTCCTGGAAGTCGCGGGCGGCCGCCCCGTGCATCTTCAGACCGACCAGGGTGCGCGCCCGCTGGAGGCGCAGGCCCGGATCGGAACCCCGGCGGGCCGCGAGCCCCGAGCTGAGTGTCTCCACGGCGTCCAGGGAGCGTCCCAGCGCGACCTCGATCGAGGCCCTGGCGGCGAACCCCCGGGGATCGGTGGGATCGATGGCGCAGGCCGTCTTGGCGAACCCCAGCGCCTCCTCGTAGGCCCCCAGGCGCTCCCAGGCGCGCGCGGCGGCGGCGTGTCCCGCCCCTGCGGAACTCAGCGCCAGCCGCCGTTTCCGGACTTCCGCCTCCAGGCCCCACTGGCCGGCCCGCTCCAGGGCCGCAGCGAAGGAATCGTAGGCTGCGACATTCGCGGGGAGGGAGGGGCAGCCGCGATTGAAGACCTCCTTCGCGCGCAGCCAGTCGCCGCGCTCCACCAGGAAGCCCGCCAGGCCGGCCACCGCCTGCGGATCCTTCGGGAGGAGCGCCTCGTAGTCCTCGAGCGGCAGGGTCTTCAGCCAGATCTCCGCGAGCACCGACCCGACCCGGTCGGGGCGCTGGCGGAAGAGCCGCGCGTAGCACTTTTCCGCGCGCCCCCTCTGGGCGCGCGAATGGGTCTCGGCGTAGCGGACCCAGAACCACAAGCCGCCCTCCCGCTGCAGGTCGGGGTGGGCGGGGAAGAGGTCCGTCGCGATCTCGAAGCGGCGGTCCGCCTCCTCAAGGTCGCCCCGCGCCTGCGCCGCCCGCGCGTGCATCCACGACGCCGCGAAGTCGTACGGCGAGAGGGAGAGCACGCGGGCGCAGACCGTCTCGTCGAGCGGGGCCCGCCCCTCCGCCATCGGATCGATCCGCGGCCGGGGGTTGAGGGGGACGGCGAACAGCACCGTCGAGAGCGCCAGGGCCACCAAGGCCGGCGAGAGCGTCCAGGCCCCCCTCGGCGTCCCCAGCCGAAGCGAGGATGCGCCGAGCGCGAGGAGCGCCCCGAAGAGCATGCCGATGGAGGTGACCCGGAAGTCCATATCCACGAGCGCGTGGAGCGCGGCCGCGACCGCCGCCGCGAGGATCGAGGTGAGCTGGATGCGGTCGGGTCCCGGCAGCGAGCGCTGCGCGCGCCAGACGCGCACGAACCAGAGGCCCGCCCCCCAGAGCAGGAGGCCGAGGAAGAGAGCGCCCCCCTCGAAGAGGGCGTTGACGTACTCGTTGTGCGCATGGTCGATCTGCCCCGGCAGCGTCGCGGGCTGGAAGGGATGGAACGCCTGCGGATGGGTGCCGACGCCGAATCCCAGGACCGGCTGGCGGAGTGATGCCTCCGCCGTCAGGCGGCAGATCGCGAGACGGGTGTCGTCGCCGAGGTCGAAGGGGTCCAGCATCCCGAAGCGGTCGAGGAGCCCCTGGGGGTTGGCGACGCCGACGCCCGCGAGGACCAGCACGGCCACCGTCGCGATCCCCGCCGCGCCCGCCCGGCCACGGTGGAGGAAGGGGAGGAGCAGGAGCGCCGCGAGGGCCGACAACGATCCCCCCCGCGACTTCGAGAGGATGACGGCCACGGCGAAGAGGCCGGCCGCGAGGGCCCATCCGGACCCGGACTCGAAGCGCCGGAGGAGACGGGGGCGGTGCTCCTCATCCTTGCGGCGGGGCGGCCAGGCGAAGCGCGCGAAGGCGAGGCCTGACGCGAGGACGAGCCCCAGTCCCATCAGCCCGCCGAAGTTGTTCCGTCCCACGAGCGTCCCGCTGGCCGAGTCGGGCGCGGGGCGCGGCCCGTAGAAGGGGATCTCCTTGAGGCCCGCGAAGGCCTGCACGAGGCCCGCGAGCGCCTCGAGCGCGAGGACCGCGAGCAGTCCCTTGAGCGCCGTCGAGGTCGCCAGCCCCGCCTGGCGGAGCCTGAGGACGAGGAGGCCCGCGAGGACGCAGCAGGCGGCCTGCGCGAAGGCGCGGACCGTGAGGAAGCTGTCGGCCGTGGCGGGCCAGAGGGAGCCCGCGCCGTGCCGCCCCCGGAGCGCCTGGGTCTCCGGAAAGAGAAAGGCCGGGCCCGGAAGTATCTGGAAGACCAGGATCGCGAGGAGCCCCGCCAGGAAGACGATCGTCGCGCGCGAGAGGCGGAGTGGCTCCTTGAGCAGCGCGGCGGCGGCGAGGTTCAGCGCCGCCAGCGCCGCGGCGGACGCCGCCACCGCCCAGGGCGCGACCGCCCCGTAGACCAGGAGCCCGAGGGCCCAGACGACGAGGAAGCCGTACCAGAGGAAGTGGACCCGGGGCACGAGGCTAAAGATAGCGGATCGCGCGGGGCGAATCACGGATAACGGACCCATCCGCCGCTCGTGGGCGATACAATGCCTCTCCGACATGGACAAGGACCCCGCGGTCGGCCTCGAGTCCCGCCTCCGGGAGATGTTCGAGGGGCTCGCAGGGGCGCCGCGAGAAGTGCTCCCCTCGAAGTACTGGGAGGACCTCAACCGGAAGAACCTCGCCCAGCTCGAGGGGGACGGCTACTCCGGCTTCAAGCGCACGCTGGCGCGGAACTATTTCACCTGGCTCGTCTCGCCCTTCGATGCGCAGATCAAGTTCCTGCGGGGCCGCCTCGGGGTGGGGACGGTCTGGGGCAGCGCGCTGCGGTCTTTGTTCGGCGGATCGCATCCGCCGCTCAGCTGGGCGCAGTCGCTCTCCTACTCGTTTCTTACGCGGCTGCTCTGGGAGCACGCGCTCCGGGAGGCCCCCGGTCTTCTCGAGACGCTCGAGGAGCCGGCCGAGGGAAATCCGCCGCGCCTCTTCCGGAAGGGGCGGCTGATTTCGCAGGACCTCGCCAACTCCGCGCTGGAATACCGCTCCATCCTGGCGCCGGAGCTCGACCGGGGGCAGGTGAAGACCATCCTGGAGCTGGGCCCGGGGTACGGGCGCACGGCTTTCGTCTTCCTGACGCTCATGCCGTCGGTGCGCTACCTCCTGGCGGACATCCCCCCCGCCCTCGGGGTCTCGGAGCGCTACCTGACCACGCTGTTCCCCGGGCGGCGGACCTTCCGCTTCCGGCCCTTCCGCGCGTACGATGAAGTCCGCGACGAGTTCGAGAAGGCGGAAATCGCCTTCCTTCTCCCGCACCAGCTGGAGCTCCTGCCGGAGAAGAGCGCCGATCTCTTCATCAACATCTCCTCGCTCCACGAGATGCGGATGGACCAGATCCGTTACTACTTCCGCCTGATCCCCCGGGTCGTGCGGAAGTACTGCTACCTCAAGCAGTGGAAGGAGTCGAAGATCCCCCTCGAGGACCTCGTCATCCGTGAGGGCGACTACCCGGTCCCCGCGGAGTGGAGGCGGATCTTCTGGCGCGTCTGCCCCGTGCAGGACTACTTCTTCGAGGCGCTGCTGGAGCTGCCTTCCGCCCCGGCCGACCGGCTATAATGGGGCGTCGTCCTGTTTCAGAACCCGGAGAGGGGAGTCTAACGCCCATGAGCGACCCGGCGAAGTCCAAAGGGCTCAAGCAGCTCGGGCTCCTGCAAGTGCCCATCGTCCTCACGGCGCTGATCTGGGGGATGTTCGTCCTGGACTACCTGCTTCCGTGGAACGCCAACCTAAGTCTCGGGCTGGTACCCCGCACGAGCGACGGCGCCTGGGGCATCGTGGGGATGCCGTTCACCCACGGCGATTGGGGGCACCTGATCGCCAACACCGTCCCTCTTCTCATCCTCACGACCCTGCTCGCCGTGACGGGGAAAGGCTGGGGGACGGTCGCGGGGATCACCCTCCTCGGCGGCGCCCTCCTCTGGGGCTTCGGACGCGGGGGCGTCGCCCACGTCGGCGCGAGCGGTCTCATCTACGGGCTTGCGCTCTTCATCGTCGTGCGGGGGATCGTGGAGCGGCGCCTCGTCCTGATCGTCGTCTCACTGCTCGTGGCCATCCTCTACGGCGGCGTCCTGTTCGCCGGGGTGGACCCCACCCAGAAGGGCGTGTCGTGGGACGGGCACCTTGCCGGCGCCGTGGCGGGCGGGCTGGTCGCGATCAACGGCCGGAAGAAGAAGCCCGAAGCGAAGCGCTGAGGGCAGGAATCACGAATCAAGAATCACGGAAAGGTGAATCCCGTCCATCGTCAAGAACGTCTCCACTCCGGAAGTCGGCTCAGCGGTGGATTCCTCCGTCGGCTCTGTCGGCTCCGCGGTGGATTGTCCACCGGACTCTCTGTTCGCTCCGCGGGTTCCGTGGTGGGTATTTCTCCGGGGTCTCCGTTGTCTCTGCTTTCTCTGCGGTGCCTACTTGCCGTCGGGCCAGCGGGGCGTGAAGTCCCACCGGCCCTCGATCCCCTTGAGGGTGTAGGTGCCGGTGCCGGGGATCTCCACCGTCAGGTCGGCGCGCGGCTTCTTCCACGACTCGTCGCTCCAGTAGATGCACACCCAGAGCTCGCCGCTCTTTTTGTCGAATGCCATGCTCTCCAGGTCGATCGTCTCGCTGCTGATGCGCGAGGAGTCGACGCCGTAACTCCCCCGTGTGATCGTGCGCTGGGCTTTCTTGAGGTTCTTGTCCCCCTCGTAGAGCGAGAAGCTGACCGTGCCTTCGGGCTGCCAGGGCTTCCCTTTCTCGTCGAGGAAGATCATTCGCATGAGGTAGTGGTCGCCCGAGTACTTGTTGTTCTTCCCGACGGTGCCGCTCACCACGAGGAGGCCGCGGACGCCCACGCTCGGGGGGCGGACCTCGGGCAGCCCGCCGGCGTCCTTCACCTTGACCGGCGGGGGCGGGAGCTTGATGCGGTCGGCCTCCACGGGCTTCGAACCCGTGCGTCGGGCGCCGGGGGCGGGCGGCGGGCCCGCGGCGACGGCCGGAGACGCGGCGCTGTCGTAGCCGAGCGAGAAGGAGATCGCCTCGAAGGTGCCGCCGTCGGGGATGTAGAAGACGAAGGGCCGCGACTCGCCGGACTTGAGCGTGCCGGGGAATTCGTAAGGCGCCTCGAGGCGGCCGAGCTGGAAGCGGGCCGCGACCTTCCCGACCGCGCCGGAGGTTCCGTTGGCGACCACGCCGCTCACGCGGGCGGAGCCGTCCGTCAGCCGAACGGCGCGGCACTGCCGGAGGGTGACGTCGCGCGCCCCGCCGACCGTGTCGCTCATCACGATCTCGTCCGCGGCCTGCCAGGCGAGCGTCACGTCCACCGCGGTGTGGGCCGGTGCGCCCGGAACGGCGATCTCGAAGGTCTCCTCCGAGGCGGGGCCCACGAGTTTCTCGAGGCGCACGCGCACCTGCCCGAGGGCGGCCGCGCCGTTCTTGAACGTGATCGCGGCGGTGGGCTCGTCGGCGGCGGCGCCCCCGCCGTTCCTCACGACGAGAGTCAGGGGGGAGACGGTGTGGGAGACGAGTGCGAGCTTCGGCCCCGAGGAGGGCCGGAGCGCGGGAAGGGAGACCGCGTCGGTCCCCAGGTAGAGGTAGGTCGCCGCGGAGGTCTCGACGTAGAGGTCGTAGCGGGTGAAGTTGGGGACCTGCTCGGCTTCGATCTTGAAGTTCACGGTCGCGCCGGGCGCGGCCCTGGGGACGGGCACCGTCGGGGAGCGGCGCAGCTCGCGGTCGCCGTCGAAGTAGATCGCGGTGACCTTCGCGCCGGAGAGTTCGGCGGCGCCCGCGTTCCGCAGCTCGGCGTCCACGACCACCTTGTGGGCGATGCGCTCGCGGGCGATGTCGTACTTGACCCACTGGGGCGGGCGGGAGTCCTGGGCCGCCAGGGCCGCGAGCAAGGTGAGGACGAGCATGGTGATCCGCTCCGCGCGGGCGGCCCCCTGCCGCCCACCCCTACAATACGTCACGCGGGGCGTTTCTGCCAGCCGTCGATCAGACCCGGCCGGCCAGCCGGTTCAGCCGCCCGGGCATGCGGGCCAGGATCGTGAAGGTCTGGATCCCGGAGTAGACAAGAGTCCAAGCCAGGTAGCCGACTTCGAAATCATGATATCGTCCGGAGTAGCCCCAGGAGCGGAACCGGATTTCGTGCAGGAAGCAGAAGGGACTGGAGGCGGCGACGAGGAATTCCATGTCCCGATAAATGGGGTCGCGCACCAGGAAAGCCAGCAGGACCGGTCCCAGGGCGGAGAGCGCGAGCAGGAAGAAGCCACCCAGGAACGCCCCCCGGAGCGTGCGGGAGCGGAGCGACGCCGAGGCGGCGAACAGGTACGCGAGTCCCGCGAAGAGCAACACGGACATCCACGCCGTAAGGAACCTCCCGGGGCCCGTCTGGCCGGCCCACGACATGAACCCGAAGAGAAGCCCCAGGACGCCCGCCAGGGGGACCCACGAGAGGAGACCGGCCGTGAGCTTCGCCCCCACGATCTCCCCCGCGGTGAGCGGCGTGGAGAGGAGGACGTCCCACTTCCGCTCCTCCCGCTCCTTGGCGAAGAGCCCCACGCCGGCCGAGAGCGCGGCGACGACGAGCACGCCCGAGCCGATCCACAACATGACCGGGAGCGACCTGAGGTTCTGCGTCAGCACCATCGCCGTCGCGGGGATAAAGAGCAGAAGGCCGATCGCCAGCGAGATCCGGGCGGCATAGCGGAGCTTGCCCGCGGCCCGCGTGCGGAGTTCCTTCCAGAGGAGCGGGTGGGCCTCCGAGACCTCATCGCTGCTGCGAAAGAGGCCCAGCGCGCGGAAGCGGGCCGGCTCCAGGTCGTCGTAGAACCGGTCCATGGCGTCGAAGACCCGGGAGAGGAGGGGCGGTCTCGGGGTCGCGGTGGCGGCCGCGCCGATCCGCCGTGCGGTCAGGGCCAGGAGGCCAAACGCGGCGAGCAGCGTCAGGGGACAGGAGGTCATCCAGGAGGCATCTTGGGCAGACCCGGACCTGTTGATTGCGGCGATTCCCGAATAGAAGGGAATGATGGATGCGAAGGTGCTGGTCGATTCCCAGGGACCCCAATCGTTGAAAGCGGAGATCCCGACGGGAGTGAGAAGCGCGATGAACGTGGCGACGGCGGCGGCCGCGCCCGTCCGGAACACGCTCGAGAAGAACAGGGCGAGGGCGGCGGCGAAGGCTGCCGAGGCGAACGTCGTGGCGGTGGACCAGGAGAGTTCCCCAACCCCCACGCCGCCCAGGTAGACGCAGAGCACCACCACGGGGAGTCCCCCCAGGATCAGGAAGGCGGCATGGGCCATCGCGGCCTGCCACTTGCCGAGCGCGATCCTCAAGGGCGTCAGCGGGGTGAGCGCCAGGAGCCCCAGCGTCCCCGCGCGGACCTCCCGGGTCACCAGGTCCGACGCCGCGGTGACCGAGGCGAAGATCACGAACACCATCTGGAGAAAATAGAAACTGTCGAAGATGTCCCGGGCCAGCTGCGCCAGGTCCGAAGCCCCGAGGGAGAAGGGGGACTTGCGAGACGACCCGGCCACCCCCCAGATCACGAGAGCGACCAGCGCCAGGTAGCCCGTGCGCATCGCATAGGTCTGCCATCTTCTGGAGACGCCTCCGAGGTCCTTGATCGCGAGCGGGAGCATTGCCATCGACCTATGAATTCTAGTCGGTCGGAACTCGGAATCCGGGCAATTCCGACCGATTACCCTGAGCGAGCGAAGCGAGTCGAAGGGGTTCCCGCCGCGCTCACCCGCGCCGGTCGAGGCGGAACTCGCTGGGGGGCCGGCCCTCGAGGCGCTTGAAGGCCACGCTCATGTACTCCACGTGGGGGAAGCCGGTCTTCCGGGCCACCTCGGCGAGCTTGAGATCGGTCTCCGCCAGCAGCTGCTTCACGCGCTCGATCTTGAGGCGGAGGATCTCGTCGTGCGGGGTCCGGCCCATGACCTTCCGGAAACGCCCCTCGAGCGTGCGGCGAGAAAAGGGCACGGAGCGGAGGACGTCCGGCACCGTGATGCCCTCGCAGGCGTGCTCGCGGATGAAGCGCAGCGCCGCGGCCACGCCCGGGTCCTCGAGCGCGAGGATCTCCGTGGACTGGCGCATCTCGATTCCCGTGGGCGGGATCAGGTGCGCCCGGGCGGCCGCCTTCCGGCCGGACATCATCCGCGCTAGGAGCCCCGCCGCCACGAAGCCCGTGCGCCGCGTGTTGGGGATCACGCTCGAGAGCGGCGGCGTGGAGAGCGTGCAGAGGAGGCGGTCGTTGTCCACGCCCAGGACGGCCACCTGCTCGGGAACCGCAACGTCGAGGTCGCGGCACGCGTCGAGCAGTTGCTGGGCTTTGATGTCGTAGCACGCGAGGACTCCGACGGGCCGCGGGAGCTTCCGCACCCAGGCGATGAGCCGCTCGTGCTCGCCGGAGGCGGAAGGGGATTCGTAGGCCCGGAAATCGCAGCCCGCCTCACGGGCGGCCTTCTCGAAGTGCCCCCGCCGCCAGCGCGACCAGTTGAACCGCGGCTCCCCGCACCAGGCGAGCGAGCGGAAGCCCCGCTCGAGGAAATGGTCGGCGGCCAGGCGCGCGATCGCCGCGTCGTCCGTCTCCACCCAGGGGACCGAGGGCAGGTGGCGCCCCGCGCTCACGTCGACGACCGGGAGGCCCGTCCGCGCGACCGCCCGGGCGATCGTCTCGTTCTCGATCCGTGCGATGATGCCGTCGCCCTTCCAGCGGGAGAGCCACCCGGGGGGGGGTTCCCCGCGTCCCTGCTCCGGGAAATAGATCGACCAGGGGTCGTGTTCGCGGACCCAGGCCACGATGCCTTCCAGGAGCCCCCGGGCGTAGGCGTTCGAGGACTCCACGAGGAGCGCGACGGCGCGGCGGCGTCTCACCGGAATATCTCAACCCATTTGCGCGAAATCTCAAGCGTTTTCGCCCACAATGGGGATGTCGGTCGACGGAAAGGGAGGCGTGCGTGGCGAAGCAGGAAGCGAACAATGGCGGGAAGAAGGTCCGGGTCGCGATCATCGGCCTGGGCTTCGGCGCGGAGTTCATCCCGCTCTACCAGAACCACCCCGACGCGGAGATGTACGCGATCTGCCAGCGGAACGAGAAGAAGCTCAAGGCGGTGGGCGACTACTTCGGCGTGGAGCGGCGCTTCACGAAATACGAGGACGTCCTCAAGGACCCGGCCGTCGATTTCGTCCACATCAACTCTCCCATCCCCGACCACGGGTGGATGTCGATCGCCGCGCTCAAGGCGGGGAAGCACGTCATGTCCACGGTCCCCATGGCCACGAGCGTGGAGGAGTGCCGGCAGATCGTGGAGCTCTCGAAGCGGACGGGGCTCAGGTACATGATGGCGGAGACGGTGGTCTACGCCCGCGAGTACCTCTTCTGCCGCGAGCTTTTCCTGAAGGGCGACCTGGGCAAGGTCCAGTTCCTGAAGGCCTCTCACCAGCAGGACATGGATGGCTGGCCGAACTACTGGCCGGGGCTCCCCCCGATGCACTATGCCACCCACTGCGTGGGGCCGGTCTGCGCCCTCACGCGGGCGGATGCGGAGTACGTCTCGTGTTTCGGATCCGGCCGCATCCGGGAAGAACTCGTCGCGAAGTACAACTCGCCGTTCGCCGTCGAGACCTGCCACATCAAGTTCCGGAACAGCGACCTCTCGGCGTACGTCTACCGGTCGCTCTTCGACCTCGCGCGGCAGTACCGCGAGAGCTTCGAGGTCTACGGCTCGAAGAAGTCGTTCGAATGGCCGCTCATCGAGGGCGAGCACCCGGTGATCCACACGGCCAAGAAGCCGGAGCCGAAGATCCCGCAGAAGGTCAAGGTGCCCGATTACGCGAAGCTGCTGCCCAAGGGGATCCAGAAATACACCACGAAGGGCGTCTACGACTCGAAGAAGAAGACCCACCTCTCGTTCACCCAGGGCGCGGGGCACGGCGGCTCCCATCCGCACCTCGCGAACGAGTTCGTCCGCGCGCTCGTCGAGGGCCGCGACCCGTATCCGAACGCCGCGCAGTCGGCCAACTGGACCTGCGTGGGCATCCTGGCGCACGAGTCCGCGCTGAAGGGCGGCGAGATCATCCGGCTCCCGGAGTGGACGTTCTCGTAAGCGCGCCCCTATAATCTGGGCGTGTTCACCCGCTCGCTCGAGGTCCGCGCCCCGCGACGCGGGCTGCAGGACATCACGGCCCCGGTCGTGAAGGCGGTGGGGGAGTCGGGCGTGGAGGAGGGGGTCTGCAACCTCTTCATCCGCCACACCTCCGCCAGCCTCATCGTGCAGGAGAACTACGATCCGAGCGCGAGAGTGGACCTGGAGAACTTCCTGGACCGCCTGGTGCCGGACGGCGACCCCTCCTTCACGCACACGCTCGAGGGGCCGGACGACATGCCCTCGCACATCAAGTCGGTCCTCACGCAGACAAGCCTGACGATCCCGGTGCGGAGTGGAACGCCGGCGCTCGGCACCTGGCAGGGGATCTATCTCTGGGAGCATCGCGACCACCCCACGCCGCGCGAGATCGTGGTGTCCGTCTGGTGATCCGGGTACAATCCCCCGCCTCATGGCCCCACGACCGACCCTGAAGACCCGCACCGCGGGCGTGCTCCTCCATCCGACCTCGCTCCCCGGCCCGCACGGCGTGGGCGATCTGGGCGAGGGGGCGCTGAGCTTCGCCGGGTTCCTCGCGGAGTGCGGCCAGCGGTGGTGGCAAACGCTGCCGGTCGGTCCCACCGGAGGCGGGAATTCGCCCTACAGCGCGCTCTCGTCGTTCGCCGGGAGCCCGTTCCTGGTCTCGCTCGAGGCGCTGGCGGAGGAGAAGCTGCTGCTCCACGAGGACGCGCGGCCCGCGGAGCACCTGCCGGCGGACCGGGTGCTCTACGAGGCGGTGATCCCGTACAAGGAGGAGCGGCTCAAGCGCGCGTACGAGGCGTTCGAGCGGGGCGCCGGGGACGCCGCGCGGGAGGAGTTCCGCGCCTTCGCCGCGGCGAAGGCCGGGTGGCTCCCGGACTTCGCGCTCTACATGGCCCTCAAGCGGGCGCACGGCGGCCGGTCGTGGACGGAGTGGCCGGTCGAGGTCCGCTCGCGGCGGCCGGAGGCGCTCGACGTGGCGCGGCGGGCGCTGGCCCTCGAGGTCCGTTTCCACGAGTTCGTGCAGTTCCAGTTCGACCGCCAGTGGAACCGCCTGCGGGGCCGCTGCGAGTCGCTGGGGATCGGCCTCATCGGGGACATCCCAATCTTCGCGCCTCTCGACAGCGCCGACGTGTGGGCGCGGCAGGACCTCTTCGACATCGACCCCGAGGGCCTGCCCCGCACGGTCGCCGGGGTGCCCCCCGACGTCTTCAACGAGAACGGCCAGCTCTGGGGCCATCCGCAGTACGCCTGGGGGGCCCACCGGGCGGATGGGTACGCGTGGTGGATCGCGCGGGTGCGCTCGGCGTTCTCGCGCTTCCACGCGGTGCGCATCGATCACTTCGTGGGATTCCACCGGACATGGGCGATCCCGTACGGGGCCCCGAATGCACGCGAAGGGACGTGGTTGCCCGGTCCCGGCGGGGAGTTCTTCCGGGCCCTGCGGGCGGCCTGCGGCTTCCTCGAACTCATCGCCGAGGATCTGGGCATCGTTCCGCGGGAGGTCGAGGAACTCCGCGACGGGTTCGACCTGCCGGGGATCCGGGTCTTGCAGTTCGGCGGCCCGGAGTGCGGGATGCACCTGCCGCGGGCCTACCCGCGGCGCTGCCTGGCGGCCACCGGGACGCACGACAACGACACGTCGAAGGGCTGGTATGCGAGCCTCTGGGACCCGAAGTTCCGCGAGTTCATCGACCGCGCTCTGGGGGCCGGCGCGCCCGAGATCCCCTGGGACATGATCCGCGGGGTCCTGGCCTCCGAGGCGGACACGGCCGTGGTCCCGCTGCAGGACTACCTGGGGCTGGGCTCGGAGGCGAGGATGAACCGACCGGGCGAGCCCTGGGGTAACTGGGAGTGGCGCTTCCCGGCCGGCGCGCTCACGCCGGCGCTTTCCTCGCGCGTGCGCGCCCTGGTCCAGGCCACGCGGCGCTGAGGCGCCTTGGACTTCCCTCCCGGTCCCGCGGCAGAATAGCGTGATGGAGCATGCCCCGCTCGAACGGCCCGGGGAGGAAGGGTCCGTGAGAAGAAGAAGGACCCGAAGGTCGGGGACTCGGTGACGAACCAGGCCCCGCGGTAGGGAGCCGCCGAGCCTCGCGGGTCAGGCGAAGATCTCGGAGAGGGGGAGTTCGAAGCCTGGGAGGAGGGGCGACGTGAGGACGGCCGGCTCGCGGAGGAACGAGAGGGGCACGTACAAGGAGCCCGAGAGGCCGAGAACCTCGACGCTCCGCTCCTCCGGGTCGACCAGCCAGTACTCCCGAACGCCGTTCCGCGCATACAAGGTCCGCTTGACCAGCCGGTCGCGCGCCGCGCCGTCGGGCGACACCACCTCGATCAGCAAGTCGGGTGCCCCGTAGATCCACCGCTGAATGATGCCCAGGTTCGCCGAGGCCACGAAGACGAGGTCGGGTTCGACGATGTCCCCGGAGGGGAGATGGACGTCGAAAGGGGCGAGGAAGAGCCGGCCGAGCGGGCGGCCCTTCAGGTAGTAGCCCATGGCCATGAAGAGTTGGCCCACGGCCGATTGATGACGCTCTACCGGGGAAGGCGACACGATGAGCAGTTCCCCCTCGATAAGCTCCGCGAGGGTCCCCGGGGGAAGGGCCATGAAGTCCTCGGCCGTCTTGCGAGGCCGCGCCTTCAGGGTCGCCATGTCCCGAGTATACAGCCCCCCGAGGAAGCAGGACAAGTCCTCTCGAGGATGCCGCGCAAGCCGCGTGCCAACCGGTTCCCCCAAGGAAGGTCGGCGTCAAGGCCGGCGTGAAGTTACAAAACTTAACGCCGCGTTGCGTTTTGTAACGTGAGCATCGCAACCCACGTGAGGAACAAGAGCAGGATTGCCAGCACCACAAGGATTGCCCTGCGCCACATGTCGATTTAGTAAACCCCGGCCGGGGAAGGGAGCTCACGACGGATCGATCCGCATTCCGTC
>JAHFOZ010000509.1 GCA_023261405.1 Planctomycetota bacterium | reverse complement strand
GATGCCGAGCGTCCCGTCGCAGAGGGTGAAGATGATGTCGGGCCCCTCGACGCGCACGGTGATGCGGTTGGTGTAGTCCTGCTCACGGATGTCCACGAGCGGCAGGGGATCGGGGGCGGTGCCGTCGAGCCGGAACCAGAACTCGACGCCTCCGGTGGAGATATCGGGCCTCTGACCGGCGCCGCCCGGGGGCGGGGGCGAGGGCATGGTGCAGAAGGCGCTCCGCCAGTCGCTGACCGTGTGGGCCGCGCCGTTGAGCCGCTTGCCCTCCTGGGTGTCGTTGAAGTGCTCGCGAGGGAGGTTGTTCTGCCAGCCGGTGAGCTGGTTGTCGTACACCCCTTCCCCGCGGTAGTCCGGGGCGGTGAGGGGCCGGATGCAGGCTTCGTTCCCGTTGGGCCCCTTCTGCTGCTGGGGCTTGAGGGTGGTGTCGGACGGCGCGGGGGGCTGGGAGGGCGTCGCGGAAAGGGGCGGCAGCGGGAACATGTTGGGGAAGCTGGTGAAGCGGTTGCCGTAGGGGTAACCGATGTAACGCGCGTCCTGGAGCTGGGCGGCGGGGTAGAGCATGCGGTCGAAGTCCCACTGGCTCTCAACGAACTTCATGAGGACCGCGGGGGGAGAGACGCTCACGACCTCGCGGAAGCCGCGGGCGGCCACCTGGGAGGCGGCGGGGTTGTTCCGCGAGGCGAACGCTTCGATCGTGTAGGTGTCATAGGAGTGGAACACGAACCCCACGGTGCCGCTGCCCTCGAGGAGAACCGCGCCGGGGCTCACGGCATTCATCGCCACGGCCACGCGCTGTTCGGCCCTCAGGTCGCCCAGGGCGGCGAGCGTGAGGAGGAAGTCCTCCAGGCGGGTCGTCTGCTTGCCCGCGTAGGCCTGCGCGAGCCTGAGGGCGGCGGAACGGTCCACCTGGCTGTTGGGGACGTTGAAGATGCGGAGCCCCTCGAAGACGGCGATGAGCGTCTCGAGCCGGGCGGTGTTGGGATTGACGGGGTGGCGGGCCTCGACCTCGACCTGGCCGTCGATGTAGGCGGCATTCACCGGGGGCGTGGTCTCGAACGCGCTGCCGAAGCCGGCGATGAGGCCGTTGGAGGTCACGGTGGCAAAGAGCGGCTTCTGCCCGGGCTTGCTGACCCGGACGCGGCAGCCGGGACCGTAGTGATAGGCGTTATCCACGCCGATGCCGGTGGTGGGCGGACCGGAGAGATAGTTGCCGGTGCCGCTGATGGACCGGATGCGCATGGGGTGGACCCAGCCGGCGTCGCGTCCCGAGTAGAGGGTGAGGTAGTCCTTGCGGTTGGCGACGCGGGCGTCCACGATCTGCTCGAGGCGCGCGACGGCGGATGTCGGCGCGGTGCGGACGTTGAGCTTGCCCTGCTCGCACTGGACGGCGAGCCCCCAGATGTCCTCGCGCGGATTGAGGACCTTGGCTGCCTCCTGGTTGGAGAGGAAGGCGTCGTCCAGGAGAACCTCGACCTCCTTCATGGAGTCGAAGTAGTAGCTGGAGAACTGGGCGTTGGGGAAGCGGCGCTCCTGGTGGTCGACCCCGTACATGAGACGCCAGAGGGCATAGTTGCGGGCGCCCTCGGCCCCGTAGCCGGCCTGGGACTCGTAGCGGGCGCTGGTGCCGCTGCGCTCCTGCATCAGCATGGAGAGAACGAAGGGGGTGGCGATGATTACGAGGGCCAGGACGACCGTCATGACGAGGATGAGCGCGATGCCGCGCTCGCGGCTCCTCGCCCCCAGGCATCCGCCCGTCATTTTACGCATGTCCCATGTCCCCCTATGCTACACCGCCGGGCATAAAACAGACGGCGTGATTGATGGCCGGGCCCGCCACAGGACGGAAGGCGCGTCCATCCCCATGCCCGTTCTCTAGACACGGGGAGGGGCTGAAAAAGTGCAGCGGGAGCCGGCCGCTCGCGGCTCAACGCTTGCAGCCGGCTCCAAGCTCCCACCCACAAGCCGCGCGCAACGCACTCAATCCGTGACCTCGACCACTCGCCAGATGAGGGAGCGGTCCTTTCGGGCACCGAAGGCCACCTTGGTGCCATCCGCCTTCCAGTAGGGCGGGGTCAGGATCTCGTCGAAGCCCTCCTGGGTGCGGTACGCCACCACCATGTACCATTTGTTGTCGCGCTTGCTGGCGTAGGCGACCTTGTTGCTCTGGGGGGCCCAGGTGGGCAGTCCGGTGTGGTCGTAGGGGGCATCGCGGACATCGTCCACCACGGTGAGGTACTTGAACTTCCACATCGCCTGGTACGCCACGTGCTTTCCGTCCGGGCTGAAGGTCGGCTGGGTGACCATCTCGAAGTCGAAGGGGAGCTTCTTGTCGCCGAAGACGATGCCCCACTTGAAATCTTTCACGGCGGGGAAGGCCACGCTGGTGCCATCCGGGGAAAGGGCCGGCTCGCCCACGCCGGCATAACCGGGGAGCTTCTTGTCCCCGAAGACGATGAGGCGATCCTCCCCCTTCTGAGCCCGGTAGGCCACCGCTTTCCCGTCCTGGCTCCAGACCGGCTCGCCCACCAGGTCGAACTCCTCGCCTTTCTTTCCATCCGTCACGATGCGCCTGAATAGGCCCTCGGTTCCCGCCTTGTAGGCCACGTGTTTCCCTTCCGGGTCCCAGACGGGATTCCCCAGGTCGCTCCACTTGTCGGCGTGCTCCTTCCCGTCCACGACCATGCTCCACATCTCGTTCGAGCAGCAGCGATACGCCATCAGCCTGCCTTTGGGAGCGAAGAAGGGGTTGGAGACCGTCTGGACCTGGGGGCTGGCCTTGTTGTTGATCACCATGACGTAGGACGTCCCCATGCCTTGGGTCGCGGTCCCAGGCCTGACGACCCTGGCGGAATGCGCCACCACCGAACCGTCCGCGCTGAAGGCGGGCGCGCCGCAGGCGGCCCAGTCGGGCCCCTTCTGTCCGCCCACCCAGACCGAAGCGGAATTGGCGGTGGCGGTGCCCGCTCCCCCCCGGCTCCCCTCGAAGGCGTACTTGCTGAGATCGGGGCTGAACACCGGCATCCCCACCACGGCCATGGCCGGCCCGGGATTCGTCCCCACGACCACGTGCCACCCCCCCCCGGAGAAGGCGCGGTAGACCACCGTCTTGCCGTCCTTCGTGAACTGAGGCTTGTCCGCGATCTTCTCGTATTCCTTCCCCCGGGTGTTGTTGACGGTCACGGCCATCCTGCCGTTGGCGAGCGCCAGGTAGGCCACCGACCGCCCGTCCCGGCTGAAGGCGATGTCCTTGAAAATGACGTCGTCCGGAATCTGGCCGAGAAGCTTCTCCTCGAAGGAGGTGGTGTCCTGGCCGGCCGCCCACGCCAGGAGCAGAGGCGCCACCCGCATCGCGATCATGACCGATCCTCCCACTCGCCCGCCCGACCCCCTATCAGACCCACGCCGCCCCGGAAAGTCAACGCCCAGGCATAAAACGGACGGAGTGTTTCATGCCCTATCATGGCGAGCGGAGGAACTCAATGAGGTCGGCCATCTGCTGGAGATCGATCCCCTTCTCCAGCCCCTCGGGCATCAGGGAAATGCCGCTCGAGACCATCTTCTCGATGTTCACCCTCAAGATGGAATCCGTCTCGCCCTTGGCGCGCCTCAACGTGACCGTGGTGGCGTTGTCGCCCACCAGG
>JAHFOZ010000508.1 GCA_023261405.1 Planctomycetota bacterium | reverse complement strand
ACCCTGGGAGGCTACTCCGCGATCTGGATGGCCCGCTCCGGCGCGCGGGTCCTCACGGTCGAGATCGATCCGCGCCACGCCGCCTTCTCCCGGCGCTGGATCGCCCGGTCCGACGTCGCGGATCGGATCTCCGTCCGCCTCGGCTCCGGCCAGGAGATCCTTCCCACCCTCCCGGACCTCTCCGCCGACGCCGCCTTCCTGGATGCCGACAAGTCGGGCTACCCCGGCTACCTGAAAGAGTGCCTGCGCATCGTCCGTCCGGGCGGCCTCATCCTCGCGGACAACGCCTTCGCCTTCGGGGAACTCTTCGCCGATCGCCCGGTAGACCGCGAGGTCGAGGCCGTGCGCCGCTTCAACGACCTCATGGCCGCGACGCCCGGCCTCCACGGCATCATCGTCCCCATCGGCGACGGCCTCTGGGTCGCCGTAAGGCCCTGATCAAGAGCGCGGACGCGGGTCTACTTCTTGTCGGGCATCAGGTCGAACTTGCCGTTCGATTCCATGTAAATGAGGGCGCCTTCCTTCTCGTCGCCGCCGCTCCAGTGGTGGTCGCCCCCGGGGGTGGCCATGAAGCATCCCGGGCCGGCGCGATGTTCCTCGCCCTTCGCGCCCTTGTAGAGATAGGCGCCCTTGATCACCGCGAGACGGAGGTCGCTCGAATGGCTGTGCGTGTCAAACTTCGCGCCCGGATCGAACTTCACGAAGGCGCCGAACGGGCCCTTGTCCATGTCACCCCAGACGACCGCGAACGCCGCGCCCGGCGCGGGGGCGGGCTTGAACTCCGCCTTTGCGGAGTCGACGAAGACGACCTTCTTGTCCTGGGAGGTCGCCGCACAGACGACCCAACCGACCGAAAACGCGCCCAGGACCACGCCGACCTTGACGAGCTTGCTCATGTTCTTCTCCGTAAAAATTCGGACGTATCCTGCAATTCGACGGGGGGAACGTCAAGAATATTCCGAGTTAGGTCCCCTCCGGGCACTCCGACGCGAGCTTCCGGTACGTCTCGATCGCGGCCTTGAACGTCTTCTCCGCCTCGTCGCGCTCGGCGGGCGCGATGTTGCGGCCCCGGACACGCCAGAGCTGCTCGATCGCGCCGATGCACCAGAGCGCGCTCTTCCGGGAGGCGCGGATGGGCTTCCCCCCCACGATCACGTCCACCGGGTTCGCGTGCATCTGCGGGAAGTGGCGGAGCGCCACCCAGCTCGAACGCCCCAGCGACACGCGGAACTCGAGGTCGTGCGCGCGGTCGTCGGCCGGCACTTCCTTGGAGGCGACCGGTTGACCGTTCACGATCAGCTCCACGAGACGGGTCCCGCCCGGGAGGAGCGCCGCTGCCCGGTGCAGGTTCACCGTGTCGCCGATCAGGCGGCGGCCGCCTTCCGGGATCACGCCGCCGTAAGGAGCCTCCACCGGGGTCCGCGAACCGAAGGCAACCTTTGCGCGGACTACGACCTCGCCCGGCTTCTCGAGCTCGAGGCGCTCGCCCGGCCGCTTCCCCTCCACGCTGAACTCGAGGGCGTGGGCGTAACCGTCGGAGACGTAGGACCTCCCCTTCGCGATCCCCTCGCACCAGGCGCCAAAGTCCAGCTTCTCCACCTTGCCGAGCCGCACGTAGACGCGCCCCTGCCCCACCCGCGTGCTGCTCATGCAGGGGAAGTCGGTCTCGCCGCTCGCCTTGAGCGAGAAGCCGCAGTTCAGCAGGTGATACCACGCGTTCCACTCCGGGATCCGAGCCGTGTCCATCGCGCTGATGAAATCGCAGAGGCCCTGCGGCACCGTGACGAAGATCTCCATCGCCCCCACGCTGTTCATCTCCGGGATCGCCAAGTTGGGCAGCCGGTCGGCCGCACGGTCGTGGCTGTGCACCAGCTCCACCTCGGAGACCTTTCCGTCGCGGTCCGCGTCCACCGCCTTGAAGGTCTCCGGAAGGAGACCCTCGGCGGCCTCTCTCGCGGACAGCGCTCCGTCCTTGTCCCGGTCGAGCGACGCGAGCAACTGCTTCGACGCGGCCGCCGGGTTGACTTGTAGTCCGCTGGCCGAGTGCGCGTAGCCGGTCACGCCGCCCTGCGCCTTCGCCCACTGAAGCACCGGCGTGGTCCACGTGGGCCAGCCCTTCGTCCCCTGCGAGCCGGGATAGACCTGGTCCTTCAGGTTGAGCAGGCAGACGTGACCCAGCGCCTGCGACCCGAAGCCGCTCACCTCGACGTCGTACTTGAGCAGGGTGAACGGCTCGCTCAGCTTGTCCGGACCCGGCGCGAAGAACTGGTGCTGGTAGTCGTAGGACGGCCCCCACGTGAGGATGCATCCGACATTGAGCCCTTCGCCCTTCACCTGGAGGAACATGTCGGGCGCGTGGACGCCCTCCGAGGGCTTCGTGTAGTGCGCGCAGCCCGCGGCGTGGATGTGATGGTCCCCGCTGTAGAATCCGTGCTCGGCGGCGTCCACCCAGCGCTCGAGGCGCACCTCGATCGAGGCGGGCCCCTTCTCCGGCACCTTCACGACACGGTCGAGCGCCCTGTACTCCGGACCGCGGCTGTACGTCATGGTGAACTCGCCGGGCGGGAGCAGGACCTCGGCCCCGTCGTGCCGGTAGATCTGCTTCTGGAAGAAGAAGTCGGGCGCCAGGCGCTTGGGCTGCGGCGGATAGACCCGGCCCGCGCGGTCGCGGAACGTGAAGCGGCCCGTGGTGGGACTGCCGTCCGTGTCGCGCACCGAGAGCTTCATCGCGACGGCGGGGCGGCAGTCGAACGCCGCCTTCGCCTCGCCGGCGTCGAAGCGGAAGACGGCCTCCTTCCGGCCGGCCTCCGAGGAGTAGACCAGTGCGACGGCGTACTCCACGCGCAGGCCGCTCAGCGCGGCCGTCATGGGCGGCCCGGCGAACATCTCGACCTGGAGGAAGCGGCCGGGATCGCCGCGCGTGTTCTCGTCGACGCGGAGCTCGGGCTGGGCCTGCCGCTTCATGCTGAGCTCGGCCACCCCTGCGTAGACCGGACCGGACTGCGGGCTCGAGATCCGCAGAGCCTTCGTGAGCCCCGCTTCGTTGACGACCTTCACGAGGAGCGGGACCCAGCCACCCTGCTGGAGTTCCAACGCCGAGGCGGCGACGCGGGTTTCGGTCCCGAGCCCGACGCTGAAGACGACCCGCGCATCAAGAATCTTCTGGATCTTCGCGGCGTCGGTCCCCGCGTCTTTCAGCGCGGCCTGCAGCTCGGGCGGGAGCGGCGCGCCCAGGAACTCCAGCGCCTGCACGAGTCGCTCGACATTGGCCGCGAGCGGCTGCCCTTCCACGGGCTCCTGCGCGAGGGCCGCGGCCAGAAGGAGGATCACTCGGGGCTCTCGGCCGCGATCTTCCGGTAGGTCTCGATCGCCGCCTTGAAGGTCATCTCGGCCTCCTCGCGCTCGTGCGCCGCGATGCCCTGGCCGCGGATCCGCCAGAGCTGCTCGATCACCTCGATGCACCAGAGCGCGCTCTTCCGCGACGCGCGGATGGGCTTGCCGCCCACGAGGACGTTGACCGGGTTCGTGTGGAACTGGGGGAACTGGCGGAGCGCCACCCAGCTCGACCGATCCACCTTGATCGACCACGAGAGGTCGTGCGGCTTGTCGTCCGCATCGACGTCCTTCGAGTCCGCGACCTGGCCGTTGA
>JAHFOZ010000507.1:1997-3666 GCA_023261405.1 Planctomycetota bacterium | reverse complement strand
CTCGGCGGAGCCTCCGCGCTTCCGCGTGAGCCGCTCCCCCTCCCTCCCCCCGGAGATGGCCCGCCGCACGGCGAGGCGCAGCCCCTCCAGCTTCCTCAGGAACGCCTCATCAAACAGCATCACTCAAACCAAAGCATAAAACGGACGGAGTGTATTTTGGCCGCCGGCCGGCCACAAGACACTCCGTCCATTTTATGGCTGGCGTCACAGGCGGCGGGCAAGGTCTATATCGGCTGCAATCTGGCGTTTCAGGTCGTCCACGCCGCCGAATTTTTGTTCGTCACGGAGACGGGAAATGAAGCGGACTTCCAGGACCCTCCCGTAAAGATCCGCAGGGGGAAAGTCGAGGAGGTGGACCTCCAGAAGTTCGCCTCCCTCGCCCCCGAACGTGGGACGAGTCCCCAGGTTCGCCACCCCCCGCCAAGGGCGCCCCTCGAAGGGAACCTCCACCGCATAGACGCCCCGGGGAGGGCGCACCGCGTGCTGCAGGTCCAGGTTGGCGGTGGGGAAGCCCAGGGGCGTGCCCCGACGGGTCCCCCGGATCACCGTGCCGATCACCGACGGGGGCCTTCCCAGGAGGAAGCGCGCATCCTCGAGCCTGCCCGCCAGGACGGCTTCGCGGATGAGGGTGCTCGAAACCGGGCGTCCCTGGAACTGCTCCGCCGCGCAGTGGCGAACCTCGAGGCCGAGTTCGCGCCCCAGCGTCTCGAGGTACTCCAGGTCCCCCGTCCGGTCCCGCCCGAACCGGGAGTCGGGCCCCAGCAGCACCCCCCGCGCCCCCAGCCCCCCGGCCACGACGTTCCGGATGAACTCGCGGGCGGGCGTCCTGGAGAACTCGAGGGTGAAGTTCAGGACCAGGCAGAAGTCGATCCCGATCTCGCCGATCAGCCGGAGGCGCTCGCCCAGGGGGGTCACCAGCGGCACCCTCGTCCCCTGGAGCACTTCGCGCGGATGACGGTCGAAGGTGGCCACGACCGAGGAGATCCCCTCGGCACGCGCCCATGAAAGGACCGCCTGGATGACGTTGCGATGGCCCCGGTGGACTCCGTCGAAGACCCCCCAGGTGACAATGGGCGAGCGGAGCCGGAAGTCCGGGAGGGATTCGAGACCCGAGAGGATCTCCATCAGAGCGCAGGGCCGTCGTGGCCGCCGCGCCTCTTGCCCTTCCTGACGTGCCTGACCGTTTCGGCGAATTCCTCTTCCAATTCCTTCAGGAGCGGCGCCCACTGCTTCTTGTCCGCCGCGGTCATCTTGTCCAGGATGAGGATGCCGTCGAGGTGGTCGATTTCATGCTGGAAGAGTTTTGATTCCAGCGCCTCGACCTGGCGCTGCACGGTCTTTCCCTCGAGGTCCTGGTAGCGGACCTCCACCTTCTCCGCCCGGGGCAGGACGGCGACCATGCCGGGCAGGGAGAGACATCCCTCCTCCTCCCGCATCTCGCCGTCCTTCTCGATGATCTCGGGGTTGATGAAGACCTGCTCCCCCTCCTTCTTTCGCGGATCGTGCAGCAGGTTGGCCACGATAATCCGCCGCAGGCACCCCACCTGGGGCCCAGCCAGCCCGATCCCGCGGGCCTGGTACATGATCTCGAACATCAGCGGCACCAATTCCCGGAGTTCGTCGTCCAATGCCTTGACGGGCTTGGAGACCTCGCGGAGCCGCGGGTCGG
>JAHFOZ010000507.1:0-1987 GCA_023261405.1 Planctomycetota bacterium | reverse complement strand
AACCCCCTGATGATTGACAACATATTCCAAGGGGGATACCATCCGATCACCTAACGGGCGGGGGTGCATGGCCGACATCGATGGACTCTACAAGCGCGCGGACGAAGCCTTTCAGAAGCGGAATTACGGCTACTCCATCGAGCTGTTCATGCAGATCCTGATGTTCAGCCCGGATCACGCCCAGTCCCGCAAGGCCCTCCGCGCCACCGTGATCAAGAAGTTCCAGGAGGGCGGCGGCACCAGCAGGTTCGCCCTCATGGCGTACAAGGGCAAGACTGAGATGTCCCTGAAAACCACCAAGGATCCCGCCAAGCGCATCGAAATCTGCCAGAAGCACCTCCTCGACGACCCCACCAACAACAAGATACGCACCTACCTCGCGGAGGGACTCCTGACCCTGGGCCACACCAGCGGCGCGGCCGCGGAGGCGGAGATGGCCATGGAAGGCGAGTCCAACGTCCCCGCCGCCAAGGTCCTCGTCCAGGCACTCACCCATCTGGACAAGGTCCAGGAGGCCCAGGCCATCCTCCAGCGCTTCGCGGGCACCCTCAAGGAAGACCGCGACCTCGAACGGCTTCAGCGCGACCTCGCCGCCCGCCAGACCATGAAAAAGGGCTTCGAGGACAGCGCGGGCAAGGAAGGCTTCCGCAAGGTGCTCAAGAACTCCGACCAGGCCACGGACCTGGAGAGGAAGCAGCACCTCATCCGGAGCGACGCCGAGATCCAGGCCGAGATCGACGAACTCCAGGTCGAGATGCAGGCGAACCCCACGGACTTCAAGGTTCCGAAGAAGATCGCCGACCTCTACTTCGAGCGGAAGAAGGACTACAGCCAGGCCCGCGAGTGGTACAAGAAGGCCTCCCAGCTCGCCCCGCAGGACTCCGTGCTCCGCGACAAGATGGACGACTGCAACATCCGCATGTACGAGGTCCAGGTGGAAGCCGCCAAGAAGGCCGGCGACGACGCCAAGGTCAAGGAACACATCCTCAGCAAGCTCAAGTTCGTCATCCAGAGCTTCGAGCGCCGCGTGCAGGACCGCCCCACGGACATGGGTCTCCGCTTCGAGCTCGGGACGGCCTACCTCCAGGTTTCTCTCACCGACAAGGCGATCGCCGAGTTCCAGCAATCCATCAAGGACCCCAAGAGGAAGTCGGTGTCCCACCTGCTCCTGGGCAAGGCCTTCCAGAAGAAGAAGCTCTTCGACATGGCGGACAAGCAGTACGAGGCGGCGGAGTCCGGGGTCCTCGAGCAGGCGCGCAAGCTCGACATCCTGTACAACCGTTCGGTCTGCAATGCCGAGGCGGGCAAGAAGGAAAAGGCGATCGAGCTCGGCAAATCGATCATGGAGATCGACATCTCCTACAAGGACATCGCCCAGCTCGTCGAGAAGTGGCAGCAGTAGCGCAGGGATGGCCCCATTGAACCATTGACGATTGCATGATTGAAGGCCACCCCCTGCCTCCCCCCGGGGGGGACCTAAGACATACAACGGGGCTCAATGCTTCAGTCGTCAATGGACAAGTCGGCAACCCCAGGCGGCTCATCCTTGACTCTCCGGCTCCGTTCCGCTATGTTTCCACTCTCTTTTCCGGAGGACCCGAGTGGCTCACACGATCAGCGCGACCCGGCAGGTGAAGCAGAGCGAGCAGCGCCGGCTCCGCAATCACGCCGTCAAGGCGTCGCTCCGCACCCAGATGCGGAAAGTCCTGACCGCCGTGCAGAAGAAGGACGCCAAGCTGAGCCGGGAGGGCCTCTCCGCCGCCTACAAGCTCCTTGACCGCGCGGTGACCAAGGGCGTGCTGCACCGGAACAGCGCCGCCCGGTACAAGTCGCGCCTCACCGCGCGCGTGAACGCCGTCGCGCCCCCGGCGGCGCCTCCTAAGTCGTAACTCCCGACCACGCATACCGCACCGCGCGCCCCAGCCGTCCGCCCAGTCCAGGCGTCGCGAGTCCCTCCACGGCCCGGGGGGCCAGCGCCTCGCGCACG
>JAHFOZ010000082.1:11519-14420 GCA_023261405.1 Planctomycetota bacterium | reverse complement strand
CCGGGCATTGCAATGCCCCTACGCGTATGATACTTTCGGCTGCCCCGGTCCCGGGAGGAATTCTCGTGCGAAAGTTCAAGGGCGTCGATTTCTACGATCTCGACCCCCTCCTCAGCGACGAGGAACGGATGGTCCGCCGGACCGTCCGCGACTTCGTGGACGACCGGCTGCTCCCCGTGATCCGCGAGGCGTGGGAGAAGGGGGAGTTTCCGAAGTCCCTCATCCCGCAGATCGCGGAGCTCGGCCTCTTCGGTGCCACGCTGCAGGGGTACGGGTGCGCGGGGATGAACAGCGTGGCCTACGGGCTGTGCATGCAGGAGCTGGAGCGGGGCGACTCCGGCATCCGCAGTTTCGCCTCGGTCCAGAGCGGCCTCGTCATGTACCCCATCCACGCCTTCGGGAGCGACGCCCAGAAGGACAAGTACCTGCCGCGGCTTCAGAGCAGCAAGATCATCGGCTGCTTCGGGCTCACCGAGCCGGACTTCGGCTCGAACCCCGGCGGGATGAAGACCCGCGCCGAGCGGAAGGGTGACGGCTGGGTCCTCAACGGCACGAAGATGTGGATCACCAACGCCGACCTGGCTGATATCGCCGTGGTCTGGGCCAGGGCGGACGACGGGATCCAGGGCTTCATCGTCGAGCGCGGCATGAAGGGCTTCGAAACCCAGGAGATCCGGGGCAAGCTCTCGCTCCGTGCGAGCGACACGGGCGAGATCCTGCTCCGCGATTGCGAAGTGCCCGAAGCGAACCGGCTGCCCGGGACGCAGGGCCTCAAGAGCGCGCTCGCCTGCCTCAACCAGGCCCGCTACGGGATCGCCTGGGGGGCCGTCGGGGCGGCCATGGGCTGCTACGAGGAGGCCCTGGAGTACTCCAAGCAGCGCATCCAGTTCACCAAGCCCATCGCCGGATACCAGCTGGTCCAGCGCAAGCTTGTCGAAATGGTCACGGAGATCACCAAGGCCCAGCTCCTCTGCCTCCAGCTGGGCCGTCTCAAGGACCAGGGGAAGGCCAGCTTCGTCCAGGTCTCCATGGCCAAACGGAATAACGTCTTTCACGCCCTCGAGATCGCCCGCATGGCGCGGGACATCCTGGGAGGCAACGGGATCATCAACGAATACTCGGCGATGCGCCACATGTGCAACCTCGAGACGGTGTACACTTACGAGGGTACCCACGACATCCATACTCTCATCATCGGGGAGCACATCACCGGCATTCCGGCCTATTTTTGAGACCGTCAGGCGTGTACAGTGGGTAGACCCATGCTGATCATTCCTTGCGCACGGGGCGGCGGAACTCCCGCCTGGCACGCCGTTTGCCCCCAGGGCCCACCATGCGGAGCCGCTGCGCCTTGAGCCCGATCGCCCTCGTCCTGCTGGCAGCCGCCTGCGAGATCCAGGCGGAACCCGAGAAGCCCAACCCCTGGAAGACGGAATTCAAGCTCACGCTCGAGGAGAAGGACGGATTCCACGTCTTCTTCGTTGAGGGCACCACGAACCTCCCGCCCGGGACCGAGGTCAAGGCGCGGGTCTACGCCGTGGACGTCGTGAACGACCCGCTCCGCGGCCGCTCGGAGGACGAGGAGCCGCTGCTCTGGGAGGACGACGACGCCCAGCCCGCCCTGAAGCGGGTGGAGGTCAAGGACGGGAAGTTCCGCCAGGAGGTCTACCGCTTCCGCCGGCAGCCCTGGGCGTTCCTCTACCGCGGCCGCGTCCACTACAACCCCCGGTGGCAGAACGACGATGCGATCGTCCGGAAGGTGGGCGCGGACGATTTCTCCCACGCCGGCGACCTGCGCACGGGGACGGAGAAGGACTTCGCTGCCCAGCTTCAGGACCGGGCCCGGGACGTCCTCAAGGACTTCTCAGAGCTTCTGGCCGTCTACAAGGACCTCAAGAAGCGGTTCGTCGCGCACCGGGAAAAGTTCAGTCCCGCAGATTGGGCCGACTGGAAGGCCGACGCGCTCGCGCGCCTGAAGCAGCTGCAGGACTCCAACAAGAACCGCTTCAACCTCTGGTCCGTCTGGATGGAGCGCCAGGCCAAGATGCGCGTGGACGGGATGTGCACGATCCTCGAGAGGCTCCTGGACACCTGCACCAATTACCTGGCGGACGGGCGCTCCTGGACGCCGGAGGAGCGCGAGGAGGCGCTGCTCCGCATCCAGAAGTCGCTCGATGCCTGGATCGCATACTACGACGAGTCCGTGGACGCCACGGGCGTCCCGATGCCGCTCGACGCCGATGCCATCGGACCGATCGTCACCGATTATGAGAAGGCCGTGGGCCTGCTGCGGAAATGGCTGGAGAAGCCCGAGGGGGACGGCGACGAGATCCGCTCCGAGGCCCGCGTCATGGGGATCCCCGCGCTCCTCCGCCTGCCCCCGCTCCTGCAGAATCGCAAGACCGCCTACCGTTTCGTGAGCGAGCTCAGCGCCCGATTTACGCGCCTTCTTGAACTCGCGGAGACGCGCCCCGAGGCCGTCGCCCTGGGGAAGGCTCTCGAGGAGCACGACGCCGCCCTGCGCGAATTCAAGAAGCTCGCCGACCTCAAATAGCCGCCTGCGCATGTTCAGGGTCCATGCACCGGTGTGCGGGGGCCCGGCCGCCGGCGCGCAAGCCGAGCTTTCCGTTGCACTTTGAATCCGCCGACGCTCTAATCCTGGAGATTCCATGATCATCGTGTTGAAGCCCGAAGTCACCGAGGAGGAGCTCCGCGCCCTGGAGGAGGGGGTGAAGCGCGCAGGCGGCAGCCCCGTCCTCATCGAGGGGCGGGAGCGCTCCGTCCTGGCCGTCATCGGCGCCGCCAAGGTCGATCCCGCCAGCTTCCAGAGCCTGCCCGGCGTGGTCCAGGTCCTGCGCATCAGCAAACCGTACAAGCTCGCCAGCCGCGAGGTGAAACCGG
>JAHFOZ010000082.1:0-11509 GCA_023261405.1 Planctomycetota bacterium | reverse complement strand
AAGATGCTCCTCGAGTCGGCCCAGAAACTCTCCGCGATGGGGGTGACGATCCTGCGCGGGGGGGCCTACAAGCCGCGCACCTCGCCCTACTCGTTCCAGGGGCTCGGGGAGGACGGACTCAAGGTGCTCGCCGAGGCCCGCGACGCCACGGGCATGAAGATCGTCACCGAGGTCATGGCGCCCGACAAGGTGGAGGTGGTCGCACGGTACGCGGACATCCTCCAGGTGGGCGCGCGCAACATGCAGAACTTCGACCTCCTCAAGGAATGCGCCAAGGTGGACAAGCCCGTGCTCCTCAAGCGCGGCCTCTGCGCCACGATCGACGAGTGGCTCCAGTCGGCCGAGTACGTCCTCTCGGAGGGGAAGAACCGGAACGTCATCCTCTGCGAGCGCGGCATCCGCACGTTCGAAACCTCGACGCGGAACACGATCGACCTGAACGCCGTGCCCGTGCTCCACGAGAGGACGCACCTGCCGG
Organism: Planctomycetota bacterium; assembly: GCA_023261405.1. Taxonomy (GTDB): domain Bacteria; phylum Planctomycetota; class MHYJ01; order MHYJ01; family JACPRB01; genus JACQFK01. The sequence goes on along the minus strand of JAHFOZ010000082.1, from coordinate 11,031 downwards.
TGATCGTGGACCCGAGCCACGGGACCGGGGTCCGGGAGTACGTGACCCCCATGGCGCTTGCCGCGGTGGCCGCGGGGGCGGACGGGGTCATGATCGAATGCCACCCGGAGCCCGAGAAGGCGCTCTCCGACGGACCGCAGAGCCTCACGTTCGACCTCGTGGAGAAGCTGCTCCGCGAGCTCGAAGCGCTCGCCCCGGTGATCGGGAAGCGCCTCGACCTCTCCACGAAGCGCCCGGCGCCCCCGCGGCCGGCGAGGAAAGGGGCGCACGTTTCCGACGCGGTGGCGTTCCAGGGGGAGCACGGCGCCTTCAGCGAGAAGGCGGCGCGGCAGTTCTTCGGCGAATCGGCGAAGGTGTCGCCCTCGGGCTCCTTCCGCGAGGTCTTCGAGAAGGTGGTCTCCGGGGATACGGCCTTCGGCATCGTCCCGGTCGAGAACACGCTGGGCGGCTCGATCCACCAGAATTACGACCTCCTCGTGGAGCACGACGTCCACATCGTGGGCGAGACGAAGCTCCGCGTGGTGCACAACCTGATCGCGAATCCCGGCACGAAGCTCGGGGAGATCCAGCGGATCTACGCCCACCCCCAGGCGGCCGCGCAGTGCGAGAAGTTCCTCCGCGCCCACCCGTCCTGGTCCATCCTCCAGGTCTACGACACGGCCGGGAGCGTGAAGATGATCAAGGAGGAGAAGGCGCTCGACGCGGCGGCGATCGCCTCGGCGCAGGCCGCCCTGCGCTTCGGCATGGAAGTTCTCAAGGAGGGCATCGAGAGCGACCCGCAGAACTTCACCCGGTTCATCGTGATCGCCCGGGAGCCCGCGAAGCGCGGCAACAAGGTGACGATGGTCTATGGCACGGAGAACAAGCCGGGGGCGCTGCTCCGCACGCTCGAGGTCTTCTCCCGTCGGGGCATCAATCTCAGCAAGCTGGAATCGCGCCCCATCGCCGGGAAGCCCTGGGAGTACCTCTTCACCGTGGACCTCATGGGCGACCTCCAGGAGAAGTCCGTGGGCGCCACCGTGAAGGAGCTCCAGTCCCACGTCACCTTCCTCAAAGTCCTGGGCAGCTACCCCTCCGCCTGATAAAGTAAACCCTGATAAAGTAAACCCTTTACTTTATCATAGGGAGGCTGCTTGGCTATGATAAACTAAACCGTTTACTTTATCATATGAAAAGGCCTTCGATCGACGTCCTGGAGCGCGAGGATCCCGTGCGGCACGGGGTGAATGCGTTCGTCCGCCGCGCGGCGGAGGGCGTGGCGGCCGGGGCCCGCGTGCTCGACGCCGGGGCGGGGGAGTGCATCTACCGGCCCCTCTTCGAGAAGCAGCGCTACGTGGCCGTGGACCGCGGCGGGGGCGACCGGGAATGGAACTACGGCCGCCTCGACGCCGTAGCCGACCTCGAGCGCGTCCCCCTGTGCGACGGGACCTTCGACTACGTTCTCTGCACCGAGACCCTGGAGCACGTGCGGCGCCCGGCGCGCGTCCTCGCGGAGCTTCGCCGCGTCCTCCGACCCGGCGGCACGCTGGCCCTTTCGGTGCCGTTCCTCCACCCGGTGCATCAGGCCCCTCACGACTACCTCCGCTTCACCCCGTTTGCGCTCCGGGCCCTCCTCGAGGAGGCGGGCCTTTCCGTGACGGGAATCGAGGCTTCGGGCGGGTACTTCCTCTTCCTGTACTGGCAGCTCCAGGCTTTCCCGTCCCACCTGCCGCTGGGCGTTCGCGCGTGCCCCCTCACGTGGCTCTCGTGGCCTGCGCGGGCCTTCATCCGCGGGGCGGCCGCCCTGCTGCGCGGCTTCGCCTGGGCCCTCCGGGGAAAGTCCGCCGCCGAGACCCGACCGCTCTCGTACTTCACCCTGGCGGTGCGGAAGTGAGCGCCGACGCCGCCCCCGCCCGCCCCGTCGTCCGGCTCCGCGTCCCCGGCGGACGCCGTCACCTTTTCTTCTACCGGAAGATGGTGGTGAAGCCGGACACGTTCATCCAGGCCGGCGAGATCGTGGACGTCCTCGATCGCCGCGGCGCCCCCGTGGGCTGCGGTTTCTACAACCCGAAGTCGGAGATCGCCCTGCGCATGCTGGGCGCCCCGGAGGACGATCTCATCGGGAAGCGCCTCCGCGCGGCGATCGCCTTCCGCGAGTCGCTCCGCATCGACGCGGACTGCTGGCGCGTCTGCCATTCCGAGGGCGACGGCCTCTCCGGGCTCGTCGTGGACCGATACGCGGACGTCCACGCGATCCAGCTCTTCTCCCTGGGCTTCTTCCGGAAGATGGACCTCCTGCGGACGCTGCTCCCGGGCGCGTGGTTCACCGCGGACGAGCGGGTGCAGGATCTCGAGGGCTTCCGCCTGCCCCCGCAGAAGCCGCCCGAGGGCGTCGTGGTGCGCGAGCACGGCGTCCAGTTCCGCGTGGACTTCGCCCGGGGCCACAAGACCGGCTTCTTCTGCGACCAGCGCGAGAGCCGCCTCGCCGTGGCCGGGCTGGCCCGGGGGAGGGACCTCCTCGACCTCTGCTGCTACACGGGCGGGTTCGCCGTCTCGGCCGCCAAGGCCGGCGCGCGCCGCGTGGTCGCCGTGGACCTCGACGAGGAGGCGCTCGAGACCGCCCGCCAGAACGCCCGGCTCAACCGCGTGAAGGTGGACTACTACCACGCGGACCTCTTCAACTACCTCAGACAGTCCCGGGAGCAGTTCGACGTGGTGGTGCTCGACCCGCCCAAGATGGCCCGCGAGCGGGAGGATCTTCCCAAGGCGCGCGCCGCGTACATCGACATGAACCGCCTCGCCGCCCGGGTGGTGAAGCCGGGGGGGCTCCTGGTCTCTTGCTCCTGCACGGGCCTCGTGTCCGCGGAGGAGTTCCTGCAGATCGTCCAGACCGCCCCGGAGCGGGAGGTCCGCACCATCCGCATCGCCGGCGCCGGCCCCGACCACCCGGTGAGCAACCTCTATCCCGAGGGCCGCTATCTCAAGGTCGTGACCAGCATCGTGGTGTGACCCCGGGCTACTTCACCTCGAGCTTGCCCGAGATCGAGAACGTGAGCGTGAGCTCCTGCCTGGCGCCGTTCTCGGCGGTGTTCCGGAAATAACCCGTCACCTTGCCGGATCCTTCGGAGTAGAGCACCCGTCCGGTCTCGACCTCGATGCGGGTCTTCGTCTTCCCCTCGCACTTCGTCCAGTTCTCCTCGGCGCTGGGGTCCTTGGCGTCCTTCAGCTCGCCCGTGAGGTCGCTCGCGAGGGTGACGACCCTCTTCCCGTCCTTCTCCTCGATCTTCTCCACCTTCACCGACTGCTTGAAGGCGAACTTGCCCTTCTTGTTCTTCTCGGAGCGCAGGCCAGTGAACTCCTTCACGTAGGTATCGCCCTCCTTGACCGGCTTGTCGGGCATCCGCGTGATCGCATTCGCGATGAGGTCCATGGCCTCGCCGTTGTGGTCCTGGGTGGCATCATCACTCTTGTACTCGCCCTCGGCGGAGAGGGAGTAATTCTTTCCCCCGGCGGCGAAGAAAAACAGCATCTGCTTGAGCTTGTCCTGCGCCCCCGGCATGGGATCGCCCTTCGTGTAGTCGTATTCGTGGTTCTCGTCGTCATAGCGCAGCTCCACGCGCGCCTCGTCGTTTTCCACCCGCACCTTCTTCGGACCCGTCACCTGCCGGGTGCCCCCGGCGCGCGCGACCATCCTTTCGATGCTCAAGAAAGGGTGCATCGAGCGGACGAAGTTGGCCATCACGTCGGAGCCCTCGATCTTGATGCCCATCGTCATCTCGGTGAAGACCTTGTCCTTCCCGGACTTCTCGGTGGCGTACTTCGGCTTGACCCCTTCGACTCGGCCCTCCTGGGCCTCGCCCCCTCGACTCCGGTCGGGGCAAGTCAGGGCAAGGCCCCCGGCTTGGCAAAGGAAGAGCGCAACGGGAGCGAGGCGGATCATGACAGGAGCTCCTTAATGGGTTCGCCCCCCTCGAGGATCTTCACGGGGCGCTGGGACTGGGACAGGTGCTTCTTGTTGGGGTCCACGCCGAGCCGGCCGTAAATCGTGGCGAAGAGGTCCTGGACCGCCACGGGCCGCTCGGCGGGCTCGGTGCCCAGGGCGTTCGTGCGGCCGACCACCCGCCCGCCCGCGATCCCCGCGCCCGCCGCGGCGGCGCAGAAGTTCCGGGTGAAGTGGTCGCGGCCGTTCCCGCCGTTGACCTTCGGGGTACGGCCGAACTCGCCCATCCAGAGGACCAGCGTCTCCTGGAGGAGGCCCTTCCGGTCGAGGTCCGTGAGGAGGCCCGACATCCCCGGGTCGAGCTGCTCCATGAGGCCCTTGGAGCGGTTGAAGTTGTCCGCATGCGTGTCCCAGTCCGCGAGCGAGACCTCCACGAAGCGGACCCCCGCCTCGACCAGGCGGCGCGCGATGAGGCAGGCGCGTCCGAAGGCGCCGGAGCCGTAGAGCTTCTTCGTCTCGTCGCTCTCCCCCGCGATCTCGAAGGCCTTGAGGTGCGGCGAGCGCATGAGCGCGAAGGCCCGCTCGTACGCCTTCTGCTGCGACTCCACGCGCGGCCCGGCGTGGCCCGCTGCGAAACCCTCGTTCTGCGCGCGGAGCAGCCCCTCCCGGTCGGCCAGCCGGAAGGTGTTCACGCCCGGCGCCATCCGGAGGTCCTCGAGCGGGTTCTCGATTTTCTCGACCAGGAGCGGCGAGAGCTCGGGGGGCAGGTAGCCGGAACCGACCGTGGAGTCCTTGCCCAGCGTGATGCAGCCGGGCAGCCCCTCGGCGCGCGTCCCGAGTTCCGCCGTGATCAGGCTCCCAAGATGCGGGTGCTCCACCGTGGGGTCGGTCCGGTAGCCCGTGTGGAGCAGGTAGCGCGCGGTGTCGTGGTTCGGGTCCCTGGAGTTGAGCGTGCGGATGAGCGAGAACTTGTCCGAGACCTTCGCGACGCGCGGCAGGTGCTCCGAAATCTGCATCCCCGGGGTCTTCGTGTCGATCGGCTTGAACGGCCCGCCGGTCTCCGCGCCCGGCTTGGGATCGAACGTGTCGATCTGGCTCGGGCCGCCCTGCATCCACAGGAGGATCACCGCCTTCGCCTTCGCGGGCGCGGTCTGGGCCCCCAGGGGCTGCAGGAACTTCCCGGCGAGCGCCCCCGCGGCGCTGGCGCCGATGGCCATGCGGATGAAGTCCCGGCGTCCGGGGGAGCACTGCCTGCAGTCGCTCATGGGAGACTCCTAGTGATTGAAGAACATCTCGGACGAGTTCAGGAGCACCCAGTACACGTCCTCGAACGCCTTCTTGTCGCCCTTCTTCCTCTGGATGTAGGCCAGGTAGCGCTGGCGTTCCTGGGCGTCGGGCGGGCGGGAGAGGAGGGTGTAGAAAATCTCCGTGAGCCGCCCTTCCGGGGTCTCCTCGCGCTTCAGGATCTCCGCCAGCCGGCCCCACTCTGCCTTTACCAGGCCCTGGAGGTCGCCGGAGTTCATCAGCTTGAGCGCCAGCCGCACGCTCCCCGCGTACTTCGCCTCCTCGGGCGCGATCCCCGAGGGGGCCAGCAGGCCCTGCGCAAAGAGGTGCAGGTACATGCGGAAGACCTCGGGATTCCCGTAGCTCTTGGCGAAGAAGTTGTCGTCGCCGAAATTCTTGAGGTAGCCCTCGTAAAACTGCTTGAGGAAGACGTCCATGTTGAGCGTCCAGACGAGCGTGTTCAGCATTTGCACCGGCGTCTGCGGCTTGAGCGGCATGGACGCGTGGGAGCTCGCCGGGGCGTCCGCGACCGTCGCGCATCCCGCCTGATAGGCTTTCGACGACAGGATCATCCTCATGAAGGGCTTGAGCTGCGTGCCGCCCTTCTGGAACCCGGCGCACAGCGTGTCCAGCAGCTCCGGGTGCGACGGCCGCGACTTGTCACTGAACTTGTCCACGGGCTCCACGAAGCCCCGCCCCATGAAATGCCCCCAGAGGCGGTTCACGATCGCCCGGGAGAACTGGGGGCTTTCGGTCACGTACTTCGCCAGCTCCTTGAGCGGGTCCTCTCCGGGGGAGGGCTTGCGGCCGTCCAGCCACCGCGCAGAGACCTCGGTCTTCGTGTCGGGGATCGTCATCATCCCCCTGGGCTCGCTCATGAGCTTGATCCCGAAGCCGTCGAAGGTCTGGCGCGCCTTGGGTTTGAGCCCGTTGAAGAATGCGGTGACCCCCCAGAAGTCCTCCTGGGTGAACTTGTCGAACGGGTGGTCGTGGCAGCGCGCGCACTGGAGCTGCAGGCCCAGGAAGATCCGCGCCGTCCGCGCCGTGAGCTCGTGGGGCGGCTCCACCGGGTCGAGCGCCACAAGCACGAAGTTGGTGGCGGGCTTCTTCACGTAGTCGCCGTGGTCGGAGAGCAGTTGGGCCACGAAGTCGCGGTAGGGAAGGTCCTTCGCGTACACGGACTTCAGCCAGCCCCGGAACGCCGGGAAGCTCATCCGGATCGGCGAGGTCTCCTCGAACCGGTAGTTCAGGAGGATGCGCATCCAGGTGTCGGCGAAGAACTCGGCGGCGTCCGCGTGGGAGAGGAGTTCGTCGATCTTGGCGGCGCGGTCGCTTGAGGCGGCGAACTTCCGGATCTCGTCCGGCTTGGGGAGGCGCCCCAGGACATCGAGCGACGCGCGGCGGAGGAACTCGTAGTCGTCGGCGGGAGGGGCGGGCTTGATCCCCGCCTCGGCCCAGTGCCTCGAGAAGTAGGCGTCCACGGGGTTCGCCGCGGGCTCCTGCGGCTCAGCACCCAGGACCAGGATCGCCAGGATCGCGGACCTCATGGCTCGGCCCTCCTGACTCGAGTCTACCGCCCCTTCACGGCGATGGTTTCGAATTCGGCGGCACGGGGGGGTATAATCGTGAGTCCCCCAGGGAGGTTCGTCCGTGACCCCGCAAGACCGCGAATCCACCTTCCATGACCTCGTCGTCGCAGGGCTCGCCGACGGGGATCTCACCTCGACAGAGAAGGTGGCCCTGGAGAAGCTGCGGGACCGCCTGGGCGTCGACCCGCAGGCGGCGGAACAGATCCTGCGGGAAGTCGTGCGCGCCACGGCAAGGGAACTCATCCTGCCCCCGGAGGTAGGTTCGCGGTTCGGTTTCTTCGAGGACGCGCTCGCGGTGGTGGCGGCCGACGGGCGGTTCTCCGAGGGGGAGCGCCGTTTCATGGAGATGCTCCGTGACCGGCTCGGGATCGCTCCCGCGTACTACGAGCGGCTCCTGGCCAAGCGCTTCCCGGAGTGGCGCCCCTCGGCGGGGACGACCGTGTCGCGCAGGCTCCGACAGCGCCGGACGAACCGCCTCGTCGTGACCGCCGCGATCGGCGCGGCGCTCCTGGTCGGCGTCCCCCTTGCCGTGTGGGGGTTGAGTCCCCATCGCCGGGCGGCCTCCGCGATGAGCGCGGGCGGCCCCCTCACAGAGGACCACCTTCGCGTGCTGGCGGCCCGGCCCGCGAAGACGCTGGCCGGTGTCCGTGCCGGGTTGGGAGCGGGCGGTCCCACGGGAGGGTACGAGGCGGCCGTGATCCACCTCTGCGGGACTGATCCGGCCGGCGCCGAGGGCGTGATGAAGGTGCTGGGCCCGGTCCCGGCGGACTTCCTGGGCCGCTGCCTCACGAGGGCCCTCGAGTCGGGGCGGATCGACGTGCTGGGCTCGCTGGCGCGGGCGCCCGGTGTCCCTTTCGGGGACTGGTGCGTCCGGAACGCGTTGGCCGCGGGCGGCCGCCTGGCCTCGGAGTCGATCGGGCCGGAGGAGGTGGCCGCTTGGGGTCCCGCGGCCGCGCCCGTGGCGCGCGAGCTGGCCGCGCGGCTGATCCGGGATGGGAAGGCCGAGCGTATCCAGGCCCTCGCCGTCGCCCACAAGGATGCGGTGCGCCCCGCGATCCTCGAGCACGTGAAAGTTCTGGTCGCGCAGGTGACGCCCGAGACGCGGGCCCTCGTGGGCCGGGCCCTCGTCGGATACCAGGGCGACGCGGAGGCGGCGGCGGCCCTCCTCGACGGGGCGGTGCAGGCGGAGTCGCTCCGCTTGCCGCGGACGGAGGCACTGGACCTCGCCCACGGCCTCGGGGCCCGGGTGGAGGACCGGATCCGAGGCTTGCCGGCGGAGCGGCTCGTCGTGCTTTTCAAGGCCGAGGAGGCGGAGCGGCCCTCCGAGGGACGTCCCCCCGAGTGGCGGGAGCTGCTCCACCGCCGCTACGGGATCTCGCGGGCGCTCGCCGCGCTCTCGCGGCAGGAGACCGTGGCGTCCACGCCCGCACTCCAGAAGGCGTGCTCCCAGGAGACCCCCTTCGCCGGCGCCGAGCTCCTGGCGCTCGTGGCCTCGTATCCGGAGTGCGCGCCGCAGGCGGTCTTGTTCGCCTGCCGCTTGCTGGATCGCGAGGAGGCCCGGCCCGTGGTGACCGCATCGCTCCGGTCACGGACGGACGGCGGCGTGACGGCCCTCCTGGACGCCCTCTCCTACGAGGCGCCCGCGTGGTTGATCCTCGATCTTCTCCAGGAGGCGCCCGTCTCCTGTCGCGCCTGGATCCGCGCGCACTGGAAGGACTCGGTCACGCAGGCGGCGGGGCGGCGGGATGGGACGGCGCTCTCGAGGAGCCTCTCGCTCGCCGCGCGGGAGGTGGACCGCGCGGAGGTGGCGCAGCACGCCTTCCAGGCGACCCCGCCCGACCTGCTCGTGGTCCCGCTGGCCTGGGCGCGCACCGAAGCGCCCGCGGCCTTCGAGCGGACCCTCCGTTCGCTCGAGGAAGCCTGGTTCAGGGGCCAGAGCGATGAAGCGCTCAGGACTCTCGCCGGGCTCTGCGAGAGGCAGCCCGACGTCGAGCGGCGGATCCGCGCCCTCCTCGAGGAGCGCGCGGTGAAGCGGGAGATCGAGGGGTTCGCGAAGGAGGCCAAGGACACAAAGCTCGGCGTTCCCCGGAAGACGGGAGCGGAACTCCGCCCCGGCATCTCGATCTTCCAGATCGACAACGACACCGGCCAGGGGCTCGCCCTCTACTTCGACGGTCCCGAGACGTTCAAGATCCTGCTCCCGGCCGGGGACCACCAGGAGGTGGAGTTCCGGAGCGGGAGCTACACGGTCTACGCGGCGGTCGGCGACACCAGGGTGGAGCCGCAGCGGGACACGCAGGCCTTCCGGGGCCGCTACCACAACTCGTACTACATCCGCAGGACGGACGAGCCGGCCCCCCCGCCGACGGAGTGCCGCTCGACCCACCGTCGGACGCGCGCGACGCTCGCGCGGTAGACCGGAGGGGGGGGGTTAACCGGGTCCGCGCGGGATCATGAGCAAGTTTCCGACCGCCGCCAAGACTCGCCAGAGAGGCTTTTCGCGCGCGAGATCATGAACTCGTGCCGTTGCGCGGAGTTTGTGGCGAGCGGTGAATCTCGACGGAACTTCCGGGAACCGGACGGTAGTCCGGGCTGGGGAAGGTACAATTCTTCTGAACGATGAAGAGCGCAGCCGCCTTCCTGTTGCTGCTCCTCGGAGGGGCCATCCCTCAGGATTCCGCCAAGTCCGAGAGCTTTTCAGGGGAGAGGATCCGTCAGCTCATCGAGCAGCTGGCCGACGATGACGTAGGCAGGCGCGAGGATGCGACGGCCGCACTCCAGCGGGCCGGCGAGAGAGCGCGGAAGGACCTGGAGGAGGCGAGCCGCTCTTCGAACCAGGAGCGAGCCGGCCGGTCGGACCGCCTTCTGTCGGTTCTCAACCGGATGCGCGTTTTCCTGATGGTCCAGGATGTCGAGCATCTATCAAAGGAGAAGCCGATCCCCGCCGAGGTTCTTGTCCGACAGGTACCCGGGGATGCGGGCACTTACTTCGAACGGGGATTCAACGTCACTGTCTGGCTCCTGGAGCTTCATGAGGAACCCCCTCAAGAGGGGCGGCGAATCCACGGAAGTTTTTCCGGCAGGTCTTCGACAGGGTGCGCTCTTTCCGAATCCGATTTCCTGAAGCTGGCCCCGGGGAGCCGGCACACGATCCGCATCGATGATCTTCGGAACCACTGGGGCTTCCAGGTATCCGAGAAAGTGGTTGAAAAGTACCCGAAGATCTCGCTCGAGGCGCCTACGGTGGCTGGAAGATACAAGGTCATCGCGACCTACGACTACGATCACGCGAAGTACATCGGGGAGTGCAAGAAGGGCTGCCCCGTGCACTCGAAATCGGAGTCGGCGTGGAACCAGTGCTTCGACAAGCCGCTTCGGGCGGAAGCGGAGTTCGTGATCAAGTAGTTGTCGGGCGTCCCTTGGCGGTTTGGGTCTACAGCTCGATCGCGTCCCGCAGGGCGGGGACGTGGGCGCGGGCGCCGGTCTTCTCGCGGACCCAGGAGGCGAAGGCGTCGGCCCCCTCGGGCTCGCCATGGACCACGAAGACGTCCTTCACGGTTGCGGCGTGGGCGCGCACGAAGTCCTCGAGACCCGGCCGGTCCGCGTGCGCGGAGAGGCCGTCCATCTTCACGATCTCGGCGCGGATCTCGTATTCCTCGCCGTAGATCCTCGCCATCCGCTTCCCCTCGAGGAGACGCCGCCCCAACGTATGCTCCGCCTGGTATCCCACGAAGAAGATGGCGTTCCGCTCCTGGACGCCATGGTTCTTCAGGTGGTGGAGGATGCGGCCGTGCTCGCACATGCCGCCGGCGGCGATGATGATCGCCGGGCCTTTGAGGTCGTTCAGTCGCTTGGACTCCTCGATGGAGCGCGTGTACCGGAGCATCGAGAAGCCGAAGGGGTCGCCCTTGTCCCAGGTCCCGGCCTCGTGGCAGGTCGGATGGCGGCGGTAGACCTCGGTCACGTCGGTCGCGAGCGGGCTGTCGACGTAGACGGGGACCTCAGGGATGCGGCCCGAAAGACGCTTCAGGCGGTAGGTGAGGTGCTGCGTGCGGCCCACCGCGAAGGCGGGGATCAGGATCTTCCCGTGACGGTCGATCACGCGGCGGATGAGGGTCTCGAGCTCCCGCTCCTCGTCCGCTTCCGGCGGGTGCGTGCGGTTGCCGTGGGTGCTTTCGGTGATCAGCGCATCGGCGCCGGACAGGAGCTCGGGGCTCTTGAGGATGGGGAGCGAGGCTC
>JAHFOZ010000081.1:11421-14424 GCA_023261405.1 Planctomycetota bacterium | reverse complement strand
CACCTCGACGACCGTGCCCGCCGGATTGTGGCGGCCCTGAACGCCGTTGCCGGGATCCCCACGGAGGACCTCGAGAAGCTCTGTCTGCTCGGCCCCTACCTGCGCCTGATCAAGCTCTCGCGCCTCGCCGACCGGCAGGCCGCGCCACTCGAGGCGAGCCACCCGGACCACGAGTACATCTCCGCGGGGGGTGGACGGTGAGGCGCCCGGTGCTGATCACGCTCGACGGCGGCCAGTTGATTCTGAACGCGCTTTTCGTCGAGGCGGTCTGCCCGTTGAAGAACGGATCCGAGGTCTACACGATCGGGTCGGCCTCCCCCTACGTCGTCTCCGATACACCCGACGAGGTGGTTACGTCCATTGCTCGTGCGTTCACCGATCCGATCACCGGAAAGCTGCGGCCGTGAGCGCGAGGCCCGCTCCCCGCCCGCTCCCCACCCCTCTCGACCTCGCTCGCGCGGTCGTCCTCTACCACGAGCCCGGCCGCTGGACGGACGCGAAGCAGGCCGAGTGGAACCGCCTCACCGGGCAGCCGGAGGAGTCCTCCGTCGCCCTCTCCACGTGTCTCGTCGACATGGCGAAGGCCGTGCTCGAGGCCGAGGTCCGGATCGACCTGGGGCCTACCGCCGAAGGAGATCACCCATGATCCGCATGACGCTTCACGCGGTCACGGTGGAGTGCGAGACCCTCACGCAGGCGCTCGTCCTCCTGGACGAGTGGGCCCGGATGGGCCGGATCGAGCTCCCACCGGAGCCGAGCCGCCCGATCTCGCGCGAGACCGAACCCGTCAACCCGCCCTCGTCGTTCCCGCGCGTTCCCAGGCCGGCGAAGCCGACACCCCGGAAGGCGGCCGCCCAGGCAGCGAAGTGCGGAGTCTGCGGGGTCGAGTTCATCCCGCCGAACGTCCGGGTAGTGACCTGCAGCCTCCACCGGCTGAAGGCGGGGCAGAGCATCGCGACGGAGCGGGCCCGGTTCCTGGCCCGGGAGGGGAAGACGGAGGCCCCGGCCCCGCCGAAGTCATCGGCCGCCACGAAGGCCGCGGCCAAGGCCCTCCTGGGTCGGCCGGCAATCCGCCCTGACGAGCCGACCGAGGCCTGCAAGGACTGCGGCGACAAGGCCCGGACGAGCGAGCTCGACGCGAAGGGCCGCTGCCGCGATTGCCAACCCGTTGGCGGTGCGAAATGAGCCGCCTCGTCGAAGCCAAGGTAGAGCTTGCGATCGCCGCCGAGCGGAGAGACGCGGCCAACCTCGAGTTCTGCGCGGCCGCACACCGCGGCGACATGTCCGGGATGATCTCGTCCCAGCGCCAGAAGCTCCAGTGGAAGAACGCGGTCTCGCGGCTCGTCAAGGAGGTCGGGGAGCTGGAGGCGCGCGAGGCGGGGCTACTGGCGGACTTCGGGCCGGGAGCAACGGAGGAGATCTCGTGAGGGCGGACGTGCTCACCGGCGACGCGCTCAAAGTGTTACGTGGGATGCCCAACGAGAGCGTCCACATGGTCTGCACGTCTCCACCGTACTGGGGCCTGCGTGACTATGGCGTCGAGGGGCAGATCGGAAGGGAGCCCAGCCCGGGCGCTTGGGTCGCGGCGCTCGTCCGGGTATTTGCGGAGGCCAGGCGCGTTCTGCGGAAGGACGGGACCCTCTGGCTGAACGTCGGCGACTGCTACGCGGGCGACGGCGGCACCGGAAGCGGCGGTTCGATGGTTGGCGACGTCCGAGCATGGAAGGAGCGCGGCTACCGCCCTCGTGTTCCTCGCGGCACGAAGCGGAAGGATCTACTCGGCCTGCCGTGGGCCCTCGCCTTCGCTCTCCGTGACGACGGCTGGTGGCTCCGCGCGGACAACATCTGGCACAAGACGAACCCTTTGCCAGAAAGCGTGACGGACAGGCCCGCGCGAGCCCATGAGTACGTCTTCCTCCTCTCGAAGTCCGCTCGCTACTACTACGACCAAGAGGCGGTCAGACAGCCGCTCGCAGAGCGGACGTTCTCCTCCTACGGATCAGTCAGGCAGATCGTTGGTGGGGAGAACGACAGGGAGATCGCGGCAAACCGGATCAGCCGGACCATGCCAGAGCGGAAGCCCCGCCTCCTCGAGGACGGGAGCCCGGCAGGGGCCAACCTCCGCACGGTCTGGTCGATCGCATCAGAGCCATTCAAGGGCGCCCATTTCGCGACGTTCCCGACGGAACTGGCGCGCCGGTGCATCGACGCTGGCTCGAGCGCGATGGGCGCGTGCGAGACGTGTGGCGCGCCCCTTCGCAGGCGACAAGAGGAGTCTGGAACCGTCTCCTACGGTGGGGGTAGACGAAAGATCGCCGATGTCCGTCCGCGCCAAGGCGTCCACGGCGCACTGGCGACTGGCCTCACGAAGACCTACCGAACGGTAGGCTGGCGATCCGCGTGCCGCTGCGGAGCCGGGGCCAGCCCCGCGATCGTGTTGGATCCATTCGCCGGCGCCGGAACGGTCGGGATCGTAGCCGGGCGGCTCGGGCGCAACTTCATCGGGATTGAGCTGAAGCCTGAATACGCGGAGATGGCGCGCGGGCGAATCCGCGCGGACGCGAGCCTCTTGTCGGAGGTCTCATGACCACCCCCTACCACGCCGCCCCCTGCGCCTCCCGCTACCAGGTCGTCGGGCCCGTCCTCCGCGGGAAGGACCTCGTCATCTCCACCATCGCCCGCGTCGAGACCGGCGACGAAGAGCAGGACCGGGAATTGGCCGAGCGCATCGCTGCGGCGCTGAACTTCTGCGACGGGCTCCACACGTCGCTGCTCATCGAATCCAGAGCCGGGAGAGCCTCGTGAGCCCGTCTCGCCAGCTCGCCCTTCTCGGGTTCATCTGCGCCGGTTCGGCGGCCGTGGTGAAAACGGTCCAGGTCACGGCGACCCCGGAGACCCGCATCGCCATCCAGCGCGGCCTTCATGCCGCGGCGTCCAACGTCGTCGTCCAGGCGCTCTTCGTCACGGCCATCTTCGCCTTGCTCGTCGTGATGATCACCGCCC
>JAHFOZ010000081.1:0-11411 GCA_023261405.1 Planctomycetota bacterium | reverse complement strand
TATGCGCGGTGGCGCGCCAGGCTCGAGGCAGAGCACGCCGAACGCGAAGCCCACGCCCGGAGCCTTCGGGTACAGCAAGAAATCGAAGAAGCAACACGCAACGACCGCGGCCAGAGCGCCGCATAAGGGGAGAGATTCAACATGAGCGCAATTTACAAAGCAAACGGGTACATCCCGAAGCCCACGAGCCACGCGGCCCCCCAGCCCTCGCCCGACCAGGAGCGGCTCCTCGAGGAGGTCCTGGAGGAAACGCGCCAGACCGACCGGGCCGAGCGCTCGTTCGTCGAGCAGCTCTCCGCCATGTCCGACTACGCGCAGATCTTCGAGCGCCGGACGCAGCTCCTCGAGACGTGCTACCTCGTGGCGATCGGCCGGACCCGGCCCGAGGACTGGATCGTGTCGAAGGACCTCCAGGGGAACGTGACCGCGATGCTGGCGGCCTCCGGGGCGCAGCTCGTCGCGGAGGTCTACCAGGTCAAGCTCTCCAACGTCCGGCCGCGCGACGACCGCGGGCTCTTCGATCCGGCCCGAACCGAAATCAGCCCCGGGGTCTACAGCTTCCGCGGCTCCTGCGACGCCTGGTCCCGGATCAACGGCCGGGAGCAGATGGTGGAGATCACCCGGAGGAGCGACGAGGACTTCACGGGCCGCACCGTGGACGCGGACGGGGGGCTCACCACGTCCCGCGAGAAGAGGGTAGGGGCGGACGAGGGGGACCTTCGCTCGGCGGTCCTGACGGGGCTCCTGACGAAAGCCGTCCGGGTCCTGTGCGGGATGACCCGCGTTCCCCCGGGCGACCTCGCGAAGGCCTGGAAGGGGACCGAGAAGAAGGTCGAGCAGTGCCGGAAGGGCCACGGGTTCGGCTCGTCCGCCGACCGCAGCGCCAGCGCAGTCACTCCCGAGCAGATCAAGGCCGAGATCGAGAAGCTCCGGGCCGAGGTGACCCGGTGCTCCGGCGGTGACGTCGGGGCGGGAAAGAAGCTCGTCAAGGAGATCACGGCCGGGCCCAACTTCGCCGGCTTCGACTCGCTCGACCGGATCACGAAGGAGTTCCAGGTCACGCAGGCCTGGGCCTCGCTGAAGAAGCACCCGCTCTACGCGCCGCCGAAGGCCGCCGAACGCGAGCCGGGTTCAGAGGGCTGAGGCGATGAAGCGTGACCGCCAGCGGGCCCGCGAAACGGCCCGACCACGGCCGCGGGGTCTCGTCCTCAGGGCCGTCCGGCTCGCGCTCCGGATCCCGTGCGGAATCATGGCCGAGGCCTGTGCCGTGCCCGCCGCGACCCTCTCGTCCTACGAGCTCGGCCGGCGCGCCATGCCCGACCACGTGGGGATCACGGCTCACCTGGCGCTCGTCCGCTTCCTGCGTGACGCCCTGGAGGCCGCCGAGCTGGCCGAGGACACGGGGACGACTCGCCCGGCGCCGCGGCTCCGGAGGGCGGCATGAAGATCCCGCCCGGCTTCGCCCCTTCGCGCGTTTGCGCGCGATCGAAGGACGAGCTCCTCTCGGCGTCCGTCATGGCCGACCCGTACTTCATGCGCGACGACGCCGGGACGGCCTGGCTGGTCGCCGCCAACCCGGCTTCAGCGCTCGCCCTGCGGGTCGAAGAGGCCGAGGAGGACCAGGAAGGGGCGGTCCCGGTGGACGCGACGGCCGCCGCCGAGAAGCACCAGGAGGAGTCCTGGAATCCGCCCCTGACCTGCGGCGAGAAGGACACGATCGTCCAGCTCTCGGAGCAGGCCCCGCACCTGACCCTGATCGCGCCCCGCCCGACCGTGCTCTTCCCGCCAATCCTCGAGACCATGGCGACCGCGATCCGGAAAAGCGATTCAGCCCAGGCCATCGTGTTCAACACGAGGCTGCTCTCGCGTCTCGCCCGGGCCATGGGGACGGAACAGGTTGTGGTCCGGACCGTCCCGTACGGGGTGTCCTATTGGCTCGTCGTGGAGCCCGTCGACCCTGTCTTGGCCGGGAAGGCCGTCGGGGTGCTGCAGCCCATGGGCTCGGTGGACCGGACGGGGGTGAACCTCGCGGTCCCGACAATGGCGAAGGGCGCGAAGCCGAGACCGGCCGCTCCCGCGTCTCCTGCGGCAGGCGATGCGCTTGTCTGCGCGGGCTGTGGGAAGCCCGTCCACACCACCGTGAGCCTCCAGACGGCCGGAGGGGACCCAACCCCGCCGATGTGCCAGGACTGTTTCGGCGGCGCCCTTAAGCAGGTCTCGGCCGCGAAGAAGGCGAAGAGAGGCGGGGCATGACGGCCGCCGCCCTCGTCTTCTGCGCCGCCTGGTTTGCCCTCGGCGGGATGGCCGGATTCGTCGCGGGGCGCGAGAGCGTCAGGCGCGAGCAGAGGCTACCTCGTCGCCCGGTCACGCCACACGCACCGATAGGCACCTACACGTACAGGGTGACGTGGCTCGACAAGGACGGGAACGAGCTGCCGCCGCCGGGAACAGGGGCCCGCCCATGACCGCCCACGCCGCCCCCATCGTCTTCCTCTCGGCCCGCTACGCCCGCCGGCACGAGCTGAAGTCCTACCGGGACGACCTGGCGTTCCGCGGGTTCCGGGTCGCCTCGCGCTGGCTCGACGGCGAGGACGAGATTGGGCTCGCCGGGCCGGACCGGACGGAGGCTCGTCGCTGGCTCGAGATCAACCTCGTGGACCTGGCCCAGGCGAGCGTCGTCGTGTGTTTCTCCGAGGACCCGGAGCACCAGCCCGCCGGGGGATCCCGCGGGGGGCGCCACGTCGAGTTCGGGATGGCGCTCGAGGCGGGGAAGGAAGTCCTCCTCGTCGGGCCCCGCGAGAACCTCTTCCACTGGTGGCTCGCGGATTCACAGGTCTTCGCGTCCTGGGCGCCCGCCCTGGACCGTCTCGACTTCTCCCGAGCCTGGGGGCTCCCGATCTGCTCGCCCCTGTCCTACGGCCGCCAGATCGCAGCGGTGAAGGGAGGAGCGTCGTGAGGCACATGTGGCAATCCCTGGCCGGGGACCCCATACCGAACGGCTACCCGAGGGGCTGCGCGGGATGTGGCATCCGGGCCGAGCTGCGCGAGCGCGAAAGCCGGAAGGCACGGACAGCCGGACAGATGGTGTCCACCCCCGTCTACATCCTGCCCGGCGGGCGCGAGACCGAGAAGCTCCCGGACTGCGACCGCCGCCTCCTCGCGCACCTCGTCCCCTCGGCGCTCCCGCTCGGGGTGAAGCCGACCCCGGCCCAGGAGCTGGCGGAGCTCCGGGTCCGGTTCGGGCAGGTCCAGAAGGACAACGAGCGGCTCTTCGCCCAGGACGTCCAGGTCCGGGGGCTCCTCGGGGCTGAGATCGAGGAGTCCACGGTCGGGGCGCTCGAGAGGCGCCTCCTCTCGTTCGTGGCCGGGGGTGCTCGATGAACGGCCAGACCGTCCCCCGGCACGACGTCCAGATGAAGCACTCGGCCCGGGCCGGCGAGCGGAAGCTCCTCCTCGCGGCCCTCGTTGGGCTCGAGGTCGTCTACCTGGCCGAGGACCTGGACGAGGTCGTCGAGGTCTCGGACGTGGCGCGGCACGAGCGCCGGAAGGTGACGAAGCGCGAGCTCGGGATCTCCCGCCTCTACCCGGAGCGGGTCGGGCACCGGTGCCGGATCGTCGGGATGAACCCCGCAGAGGAGAGGTGCCCGCTCGTCCTGGAGTGGCCGGACGGGCAGCGTGGGATCGCGGAGCCGAGGTGGCTTATGGAGGTGGTGAATGTCTGACCGCTTCGCCGACGTCCAGAAGGACATCGCGCGGTTCGCCGCCGAGGAGTTCGCGGATCACGTCCTGACCGTCGAGGGCCCGAGCGAGTGGCGCTGCGGGAAGCCCGGGACGGGGATCATGGCGTTCCGCGTGCTCTGCCGGCCCGGCATGATCGCAATCTGGGGCGACCTTGGGGAGTGGGTCCTCCGGGTCTCGGACCGCAACCCGGCCCCCTGGATTCGTGGCGCTGTCCGGTCGCCTGACTACCTAATCGAGAAGGTGAAGGCCGGGGAGCGGCTCCGCTTCTACCCGGACGACGCGCGCGCGCTCCTCGACGACCCCGACACGGCCGAGTCGTATGGCTCCGGCGTCGTCGAGAAGGTGCGGGAAAAGCTCGGCTCGATGTGGGGCGACGAAGCGACCGCGGCCGAGTGGTACATGGCGTGGTCCAACGCTGGGGCCGGCGAGGCGCCGGACTGCGAGTACCTGTGCGAAGGAGCCCTCTGGCTCGTCGAGATGCTCCGAAAGTTCGTCGACCTGGAGGCGAACCTCTCGCACGACAGAAACGCCCCTACGCCTGCCGACCTCGCCGTGGCCGACGAGATCGAGCTCGCCAAGAGCCCCGAGGACCGCTTCAAGCGGCCCGATGTGATCCCGAGCGTCCAGAGGCATCGGTGCCTCTCCCACGGAGCCACCGGTACGAAGGCCATCTATTACCTGACGGTCGAATACCCGGAGGTGGCCCGTGGGTGAGGTCACGAAGATCAGCTGGTGTCACCACACGTTCAACCCCTGGCGGGGCTGTACGAAGGTCTCCGCCGGCTGTACCCACTGCTACGCCGAGACGATGTCGAAGCGAAACCCGGCGGTCCTCGGGGAGTGGGGGCCAGAGGGGAAACGCGCGATGGCGGCCGAGCCCTACTGGCGCCAGCCGTTCGCGTGGGACCGGGCCGCGGAGAAGGCGGGAGAGCGCCGTCGGGTCTTCTGCGCCTCTCTCGCCGACGTGTTCGAGGATCGGCCGGAGCTGGTGGCTCCGCGCACCCGGCTCTTCGACACGATCGCCTCGACGCCGCATCTCGACTGGCTCCTCCTCACGAAGCGTCCCGAAAACATCATCCGGCTTTGGCCCGGGACGACCGTGCCGAATCGGCCGATGGTCGCGATCAACGGCCACCGTGTCTTTCCGAACGTCTGGCTGGGCGTCTCCGCAGAGAACCAACAGGAACTGGTCCGCCGCGCGTGGGAGCTTCTGTCAATACCGGCCGCCGTCCGGTTCCTCTCTCTCGAGCCGCTCCTCGGCCCGGTCGACACCGAAGAGCCGGAGCTGCTCTGTGATGCGTGGCGACGCGGCGGGACCATCGGGACCTACCTCGATTGGGTCATCGTGGGCGGCGAGTCCGGCCCGAAGGCCCGGCCCTTCGACGTCGCGTGGGCGCGATCCGTCGTGACGCAGTGCCGAGAGGCGGGCGTGCCGTGCTTCGTGAAGCAGCTCGGGGCGCGGCCAATGATGCGCGCCGACTCCACGGAGGGGCGTCGGATCGGCGACCATCCGGAGCGCGAGTGGCCGGTCGGAACGCTGTTCGGGACCTCTCCCGACCAGATGGGCACGGAGTGGCAGGGGCGCTGGGCTCACGCGAGGGCCCCTTACGAGGGTGGCCGCTGCGTGGGGCGCCCCGTTCCCTTCGATCGTGCCGGCGCGGATCCGGAGGAGTGGCCCGAAGACCTTCGTGTGAGGGAGTTCCCGGAGGTGAGACGTGGCTGAGCGCGGCGAATCTCTCACCGTCGGCGTCTCGCAGAAGGCGATCGTCATCCGGCTCCCTCTCTCGATCCTGCCCCTCGTTCTCCAGGGGGCCCCGTTCAACGATCGGGGCGACGGGGCGCGTGAGCCCAGATTCCGCGTAACTGACCCGATGGCATTCGCCGAGGCCGTCTGCGATGTACTGAAACGGGAGGAAGAGGACGGGACGACGCCTGTTCATCTCCTCCTCGACCGGGCAATGGAAGACGCCCTGGAGGACGGCCGCGAAGGGGTCCAGGAGGTGTTGCTACCCGAGGAGCCCGAGGAGGTGCCGCGTGTTTGAGTCCGTCGAGCAGCTCATCTCCAGACTGGTCGGGAGCCGCGGCCGGATCGTCGGCGAACACCCGTGGGCCGGGCACGCGGGCGAGATCGTGCGGGTGGCCCAGACGATCGCCGGGCCCGCGGTCGTGGTCCGGATCGACCCCGGCCACGACGTTCCCCAGGGGCATGAGTGCTTCGTGTTCCACGGGCGCCTGTGGCAGCCGGAGGGGCCGAAGAAGGGCGCCGGGCCCCGGATCGGGAACCTCGTCATCAAGGACTGGCCGGAGGTGTCGCGGTGACGCCATCGCTCTTCTTCGGAAGCAACCGCGTCCTCGGCCCGCCGGAGGAACACGACTGCATGAGGATGCAGATCGCGCCTCTTCCAGTCTGGACGGACGGCGAGGTCTGCCTCTCGTCCTGGAAGCTGAGCCTGAGGGAGCGGGTCGCGGCGCTCGTCTTCGGGCGTGTATGGCTATGGGTCGCCAGCGGGAGGACGCAGCCACCCGTCTCGCTCTCGGCCGAGCGCACGCCGTTCCCCGAACAGAAGGTATCCGGAGGGCGCCGTGGCTGAGGCCGCCGTCGTCCGCCTCTCCGTCATGATCGGCGACTCGGCCGCGACAGAGCGTCTCCGGCGCCTCCTTCCCGAAGCGAAGCGCGTCCTCTCCCGGCAGCACATCGGCGCCCCCTGGCACGCCATCCTGGCCGCCGAGGATCTCCTGGCCGAGGTCGACGCCCGACGCGAGGCATGGGCGCGAGCCGCCGAGAACGTCGCCGACGTCCTGTCGCCGGCGCCGGAGCCAGGGGTGGCCGAGGAAGCCGGGCCATGACGGACCTCCGGGCGCTCATGGCGGCAGGGGCCGGCGAGACCTTCACGCTCGAGGCGACCTCGATCCGGGCACGGCGCCTCGCTGTTCTCGTGGCGATGGAGAGCTGAAACGGTGGCCCGACATCGAAAGATCGACGTGAAGTTGTGGGGAGATGAGAAGTTCTCTTCTCTTTCTCGACCGAAACCGAACGCCCAGACGCTCTGGATCTTTCTCCTCACTGGCCCACAGACGACCGCGGCGCCTGGTCTTTTCTCGTCCGGAGTGGCGGCCCTGTCCGAGATGCTCGGCTGGTCGACCCCTGCCTTTCGACGGTGTTTCGAGGAGCTCGTCTCCGCCGGAATGGTCAAGGCGGACTGGTCCTCGCGCGTCGTCTGGATCCCGAAGGCCGTCACCTACAACCCGGCCGAAAACCCTAACGCTGTAAAGGCTTGGCGCCGAGCGATCGCCGAGATTCCCGAGTGCGCCCTGCGTGACGAGGCCGCGGCTGTCCTCCGGGCGGCCTCTGGGTTCCCGGAAGTATTCGAACTGGAAGCCGAGGAGGACAAGAGGGGTCGTCTCCGGTTCGGTTCCGGGAAGAATTCAGATGATCCGTCCGGGAACGAATCCGGGAGCGATTCCAAGAACGGTTCCCGGAAGAGTACCGGGAATCAGGAGCAGGAGCAGGAGCAGGAGCAGGAGCAGGGAGAAGAGTCACCCTCGCCGACCCGCAAGCGGGTAGCTCGTTCGGCGGCGGGCGACCCCCTCTTTGATTCGTTCTGGGCGAGGTATCCGAAGAAGGTCGGGAAGGCGGACGCTGAGAAGGCGTGGGTAAAACTCACCCCAGACGAGCGCGCGAAGGCCTGCGCTGTCGTGTCCGTCTACGCCGAGGCCATGGCCGATCGCCCGCAGTTCGTGAAGGACCCGCCAGGTTGGCTCAACGGGAAACGGTTCAACGACGATCCCGCGGCGTGGCAACCGCGGGCGACGGGACGCTCTCCCCGCCCACCATCCGAGACCGGCTTCGCGCCCCCGAGTGAAGTCGGCAACTACTACGCGAACACGCCAGTCGTGAAGGGGCTCTGAGATGGCTTCGTACCTCTCCGTCATCGGCACGCCCGCGCGCTACCTCCCGATCGGTAACACCGAACCCGACCTGGTCCTCCCGGATCTCACGTCCGGCCGATGGGTCTTCCTCTTCGGGCCGGCGGGCTGTGGGAAGACTCATCGCGCCGTCGAGATCCTCCATGCCCACTTCGCCCGCGTCGGGAAGCCACGCCCGTCCGACTGGCGACCCTGGCACCACGGGAAGAGGCCGGCACCGGGGCCGCTCTTCGTGGACTGGCCGGGGCTGCTCAAGGCGAAGGTGAGGGCAATCGGCAACGACGAGGCCGAAGACCCGATCCTGACCGTCCTGGGAAACCGTGACGTCGTGCTCCTAGACGACGTGGCGACAGAGCGCCCGACCGACTTCGCGATCGAGACGCTGGGAGAAGTCATCTCGGATCGGTACAACGCCGTCGCCCCGACCGTCCTGACGTCGAACCGTTCACTCGACGAGATCGCGGCGACCTACGGGAAGCGGATCGCATCCCGTATCAGCGAGGCCGCCCTCGTCGCGGACCAGAGCGGGACCGACTGGCGCCTCGCTATCGCTCGGGGCGAGACATGCTGAACCCCGTCGAACGCCTCGCATTCGCCTGCCGCACGTGCTTTGACGTCGGCAAGGTGTCGTTCGGCACACATGACGGCGAATGCCCCTCCTGCTCTTCTTTGACCGGTGGCGAGAGGACGGCGCGTCTTCGCGCCGATACGGCTCAACGGGTATCCAAGCCTGGCATCCGCGAGTCCGATCTGACTACCCAGGAGAGGGAAGAGTTTGGCCGCCTACGCGCGTGCCACACGGAAGCTCACTCCCTGACCATCCTCGTCTGGATTGAAGGCAGGCGGTACGACCCGGCGAAGGACGTCGAGTTCCTCGCCCTCTGCGAGAGGCGGCTCCGGAAGTGGCGATTCCTCCGGCTAACGAACGACGGCCCCCTGCCCGGGTGGGCCGCGTCCGCTCTCGCCGGGGCCGGGGGAGACGCCTCCGACGTCGAGCGCGAATGGGTCGACTCACTCCGGGAGTCGCGCAAGAGGGCGGCATGAAGGGCGAGAAGTGGTCCACCCCCACCCACGCCGGATGGCTGGCCGTGGTCCCGGTCTGGGCGTGGTTCGAGGACGACGCCTGCCCGACGCTGAAGCCGCGGTGGTTCCTGCCGCAGCTTCTTCTCGAGCTCGTGGGCGGGCTGCAGGTCGCGGCCTGCGACGTCCTCGGTATGGAGCCGGTCTTCCGGATCGACCTCCAGCCGATCACGCCGCGGCAGGCACGAGTATGGCGCGCCGAGCGCTGGCTCGCCGGGGAGCGGCTCCCATGAAGAAGCGCGACGGCTACGTCGACGCCCGCCCCTGGCTCGTCGTCCAGGACTCCGACGGCAGGGCCGAGGTGCTCTTTGATCGCGGGCAGCCCGGACTCGTGATCCTCGAGGGTGGGCGGTACTGGCAGGAGACCGACGCGGTCACGCACCGGGACGTCTACAACCGCGAGCGCGAGGCCGGGGAAGAGCGCCGGGCGGCGGGGCAGGGGAGGCTCCCCCTGTGGCCGTGACGCCGCGGCGCCTAACCGAGACACCGTTCGCCGGCAAGGGCCGGTGCCGGTTCTGCGGCACATCTCCGCTGCCCGGGCGTCGCATCAACTGGTGCAGTCAGAAGTGCGTGGACGACTGGAAGGCGTTGAGCGACCCGGCCGTCCTCCGCTCCCGGGTGGAGGAGCGCGACCGCGGCGTCTGTGCCTCGTGCGGACTCGACACGCGCCGGGTCCGCCGGGTCATCTTGCGGGCGAACGAGCGGACCTACGGCACGGGACGGGCGCCGCGATCACTGAAGCCCGCTCGGCGGCTGGCGCGGTGGCTCAGGGCTCGCGGGTACGTCGTGCCGGAGCTGTGGTTCGCCCGCCCGCTGGTCCTCTGGCACGCCGACCACATCGTTCCCCTGGCCGAGGGCGGGACGAACGCCCTGGCGAACATCCGGACCCTCTGCGTCCCATGCCACAAGGCCGAGACCGCGGCGCTCGCGCGTCGCCTCGCTGAGGCCCGCCGGCTGGCTGCTGGGAAGCCGGTTCAGATCCCGCTCGCCGAGGTGGCGTCATGACGGACCGGGCCGAAGTCCCCGTGACGCTCGAGAACCTCCATGCCGCGGCCGCCCGGACGAAGTGGGAGAACCGGCTGCACGCCGAGCTCCGGCGCAGCGGCCTCGCCACCCCCGACAGGGAGCACTACTTCGCCCTCGCGCTCGGGCGCTCCTTCCGGCTCGACTTCGCCTGGCCCGACCGGAAGCTGGCCGTTGAGGTCCAAGGCGGAGGCTGGATGCCCGCCGACAAGCTCGGGCGCCGCAGGGGCGCGCACGGAGGCGGAGAGGCGCTCGAGAGGGACTGCGAGAAGCTCGCCCTGGCCTCGGCCCTCGGCTGGCGCGTCGTGCCCGTGACGCCCGCCCAGATCAAGGACGGGCGCGCCGTCCGGTGGATCGAGGCCGCGCTCGAGAGGGACGGCCGGGCCGGCATCGAGGGGGCGGGGGAAGACGAGGGGTGGAGGGCCCGGATGTGCCGGGCCTTCGCGATCAAGGGCTCGCCGGCCGCGTGGGGTGTCGCCCCCGTGGAGCCGACCAATGACGCCGCGCCCGTGACGGCGCGGGTGATGGGGTGAGGAATGCCTGAGTTCCCCCGAGAACGTCTCGTCAACAGCATCCGCGAGGCCGCGAAGTTCGTCTCTCGTGGCGAGCGTCTCGTGATCCTCCACGACTGGGAGGCGAAAGACGTCGTCGTCGCATGGGACGCCGAGCACGCCGCGCGGCTCGCCGCCGAGGCCGCGCTCGACGAGACCCCAACCCCGGACCCTCTTACGTCCGACGAACCTATCCACGCCGCGTTCGGTCTCTCCTACGCGTCCTACCTCGTCGTGCCCAGGACCGTCCTCCAGTCCATGCCCGTCGCCTGGCAGGCCAAGTTCGTCGCGCTGATGAATGAGACGCACGAACGCTTCCCCGGGTGGGAGCCGCCCTGGCCCCAGGGATGGACGGTTCACCTGCGGGGGGAGAAGGGCAGGTTCCTTGAGGATGATTTGGCGCGTTACGAGAGGGGGAGGAGGCAGCTCGAGCCGGGGAAGCCGGCGCGGGCCGGGGTCGACACCTGGCCGGACGGGGGCGCGACCCCATGACCTGCCGCCCCTTCACCCTCGGCGACGGGACGTCCGGCTTCGTCTGCACCCGCGGCTCCGGCAAGAAGCAGCCTCGCCGCTTCTGCGTCGTCTGCCTGAGGGATGGGCGCCGCACGCCCGCCACCCTTCTCTGCGATCACCCGAAGCCCGGGGGTGGCACCTGTGACGCCGGGCTCTGCGTAGCCCACACGAACCGCGTCTGGGTCGGGGTCGACTGGTGCCCGGCGCACGAGGAGCCGGGGTCATGAGGTGCGGTCGCACGACGCTCGTGTGGTGGTGGCATCCGGGGAGCTGGGGCTTCGGTGTGATCCGACTCGTGCCGGAGGACGGGTGGTCCGCCTCGCTCTGGTCTTGGGCCGCCATGCTCGGGCCGCTCGAGATCAAGAGGGACAGGTGAGCACGCTCCCTGCTCCGCCCCCTCCTCCTCGCCACGTGGCCCGTCGCGACCACAGGCGACGGCCGGCCGAGGAGAGGCCAATCCGCACGGAGGACGCCCCTCGCGGGCAACAGAGCCGTCCTGCCGAGGTGCCGAAGTGACGCGCGCCAAGTCGGCGCGTAAGCTACCCCCCGAGAAGGGGTTGCGGGGGGTCGAAGGAT
>JAHFOZ010000080.1 GCA_023261405.1 Planctomycetota bacterium | reverse complement strand
AGCCGCCGCGAGCCCTCCAGGGACCCCATGTGGCGTTTCAGGTTCGCCGCCGCCACCTGGATTATGCC
Source organism: Planctomycetota bacterium (assembly GCA_023261405.1). Taxonomy (GTDB): domain Bacteria; phylum Planctomycetota; class MHYJ01; order MHYJ01; family JACPRB01; genus JACQFK01. The sequence continues at coordinate 14,362 of JAHFOZ010000080.1, read as the reverse complement.
CTGCAGGAACGCGGCCTCCGTGCCCTTGTGCCCCGTGAGATGCCACAACCCCTCCAGCTCCTCGTGGCACTCCCACCAGTAGGCGAAATTGTAGAGGTCCACCCCGTGGAGATAGGCCTCATTCTCCCTCCACCGCTCGGGCTCGAACCGGGGGGGTGGGACCTCGGGAAGCCCGTACGCGTGCCCCTTCGGATCCCGCCTCGGATGCGGATTCATCCCCGGCACGAAACGGTACCGCGGGAACGGCCGGCCGCTGTAGCGGCGCCAGGCCGGGTCGGGCGCCCCCGGCTCGACAAGCGTCATCGCCCCATGATACAATCCTCGGCGCGGTCATGGCCCAAGTCCTCACCCTCACCCGGCCCTGCCCCCTCGAGATCGAGTGCCCCGACGGCGTCCACCGCCCCGGGCCGGCCTCCTTTGAACTCGCCAAGTATCTCTTCTCCGTCAAGGGCAAGCGGGTCCTCGACCTCGCCTGCGGGACGGGACTCTACGCGGTTGCGGCTGCGAAACTCGGGGCGTCCGAAGTGTGGGCCACCGACCTCGACCCCGCCGCCGTGGACTGCGCCCGCACCAACGCCGCGCGCAACGGCGTCGCGATCCAGGCGCGGGCCGGCAGCCTCTTCGAGCCGGTGACGGACGAGAGGTTCGACCTCATCGCATGCAACCCGCCCCAGACCCCGGCCCCCGCGGGCATCCGCGGACCCAAATTCGGAGGAGAGGACGGCCTCCTCTACTTCCGCTCGATCCTCGCCGAGGCCCCCCGCCACCTCGCCGCCGGCGGCATCCTCCTCACCTTCCTCAGCTCCCTCGCGGACACCCGCCTCTTCGAGACCCTGCTCTCCGGGAAGTTTCGGTTCCGCGCGCTCCCCACCCTCCGCCGCCCCTTCACCCCCGAGGAGTTCGAAGGCTACCACCCCGGCCTCATGGACTACCTCCGGGAGCGCCAACGCGGTGGCCTCGCCGAGTTCGAGGACAGCCCCGGGGCCTGCGCCTTCACCGTGCGCTTTTACATGGCCATGAAACTCCCATGAAGCGGCTCATCGTCAACGCCGATGACCTGGGGATCAGCGCGCGGAGAAATGCCGGCATCCTCGAAGCCCACCTCCGCGGGATCGTGACCGCCTCCTCCCTCATGGCCCGCGGGCCCGCAGGCGCGGACGCCCTCACGCGGCTCAAGTCCGCCCCCGGCCTCGACATCGGGCTCCACCTCAACCTGAGCGAAGGCGAGCCCGGGCTGCCCGGCCACAAGACGCTCGTCGATTCGAGCGGCCGTTTCCTCGGGAAAGTGGAAGCTCGGCGCCGCGCCCGCGAGGGACTCTTCGACCCCTCCGAGATCGAGCGCGAAACCGCCTCGCAGATCGAGACCCTCCGCGCCGCCGGCCTCGCCGTCTCCCACCTCGACGGACACCAGCACCTCCACCTCTACGGCAGCGTCGCGGAGGCGGTGGCGCGGACCGCCGCCCGCCTGGACGTCCGATGGATCAGGCTCCCCGCGGACACCGAGGAGTATCGAAAGCTCTGTCCCGTCGCCGCGGGCTGTTTCCGCCAGTACGGTCTCGCCTCTCCAGACCATTTCGCCGGGAGCGCCCTCTCCGGCCGGCTCGACTTCGATTCTCTCATCGAGACCATCAGGGGGCTCCATGAGGGCGTGACCGAGCTCATGGTCCACCCCGGCCTCGCGGACACCGCGGACGGCTTCTCCGGCCCCGACCGCGAACGCGAGCTCGCGGCCCTCTCCGACCCGCGCCTCAGGAGCCTCCTCCTCCAGGCCGGCGTGGAGCTCACGAGCTTCGCGGGACTTCAGTGATGCGCATCCTCGCCCTCTCGCCCTTCGATCCGTCTGGTATCAGTGGGAATGGAACCACCCTGAGACGGCTCCGCGAGGGCTTCTCCGCCCGCGGCCACGGGTTCCGCATCGTCCCCGTGACGGCCCACACGACCGTCCCGGAGCTTCGATCGATTTCCGCGGGCTGCGATCTTATCCTTTACTACCACGCCTATAAGACCGGTCGCTTCCTCCCGGCGCTCACCCATCGGCCCTCGGTAGTCGTCCTCTCGGGCACCGACCTGAACGAGTGCATTGACGACCCGGGGCACGCCCCCGCCGTCCGCGCGGCGCTCGCCGGCGCCACGCGACTGGTGACCTACAACCCCTCGCTTGCCGCACGGCTCATGGAATACCTGCCGCGCGCGGCCTCCAAGCTCACGGTCCTCCCCAAGGGGGTCACGCTCGGCACCGCGGGCTTCGATCTCCGAGGCGCCGCGGGTCTCCCTCCCGGCCGCCCCGTCCTCTTCCATCCCGGCGGCGTGCGCCCGGTGAAGAACAACCTCTTCGCCATCGACGCCCTCGCCCCCCTGCGCGACCGCCTTGCCCTCGTCTTCGCCGGGCCGATCCACGATCCGCAGTATGGAGCGACCTTCTCCACGCGGGTCGCCGCCGAACCCTGGACCCGCCACCTCCCGAACATCGCCCCCGATGCCATGGCGGCGGCCTGCCGGGCGAGCGACGTCGTCCTGAACACGTCGCTGTCCGAGGGCCTCTCCAACGCCCTCATCGAGGCCCTGGCCGCGGGGTCCGCCGTCCTCGCCGCGGGCGTCCCGGGGAATCGCGACCTGCTCGGCGACGGCGCCGCGGGCCTCCTCTACCGGGACCTGGGCGACTTGCGAGCCAAGACCCGGCGCCTGCTCGACCATCCGGCAGAGAGGGCCTCGCTCGGCGCGGCCGGCCGCGAGTTTGCCCTCCGGCGTTTCTCCACCGATCGCGAAGTCGAAGCGCTCCTCTCGGTCTGTCGTCGCGTGTAACAACAGTTGCGGGCCCGCAGGGGCTCGGCTAAAATCTCGCCCGAATTAAGAAGAGGTCCCTCATGAGAACGTTCGCCGTCCTCCCGATCCTGACCCTCCTGCTGGGCTGCCCCGATTCCAGCAAGCCGCCGGCCCCGCCGCCCGTCGTCGTTGCACCTTCCCCCGCGGCCGGGGCGCAAGGCGCGGCCGTCCCCAAGGGGCCGATGACCTACTACTTCGGCGCCTCCGAGGCGAAGTCCAACGTCACCTTCACCTCCAAGACCGCCATCACCAACATCATGGGCACGACCAATATCGTGCAGGGCAGCGCCACGATCGATTTCGAGGCGGGCACCGGCAGCTGCCACCTCATCGTCCCGGTGGCTTCGCTCCGGAGCGGCATGGCGGACCGCGACAACGCGATGTGGAACCCCAACTGGCTGAACGAAGAGAAGCACAAGACCATCGAATTCAAGTCCGAGAAGGCGGTCCTGCTCGAAAGGCCCAACAAGTGGCAGATCACGGGGAAGTTCACGCTCAAGGGCGTCACGAAGGACGTCACCGTCGACGCCACCGTCCTTCCGATCCCGGAGGCGCTGACCCGGAAATGTCACTTCGGCGACGGCGCCTGGGCGCGGATGAAGACCGGCTTCAGGATCAAGGTGACCGACTTCGACATGAAGATCGAGGGCACCAACAAGGCCGTCATGCAGGACGAGTGGCCGATCGAGATCGACCTCTACGCCACGACGACGAAGCCCGAGAAAGACCTCGTCGCGAAGAGGCCCAGCGACGAGGACCTGCCCAAGGTCGTGCGCCCGAGGACGCTGAAGCCCGACGGGCTTCCCGGGAAGATCTACCAGTTCGGCAAGAAGACCCAGCTCTCGAGCATCTCCGCCCGCTCTGAAACGGCGCTCGAGACGATCACGACGACCACCTCGACCCTGGGTGGCTACCTTGGCCTCGATGAAGCGAGCGGGGCGGCGGCCGTCCGGCTCACCGTGCCCGTGAAGACCCTTCGCACCGGGATCGACGCACGCGATGAGGTCCTCCTGGGCGAGGCCTGGCTCGACGCCGCGAAGTTCCCGCACATCGACTTCGAATCCACCAAGGCGACGAAGAAGGGACCCGACACCTGGACGGTGGAGGGCAACTTCACGATGCACGGGGTCACGAAGCCACTCACCGTAGAGGCGAAGATGCGGGCCATCCCCCTGGAACTCGTCGAGCAGGCCAAGTGGGGGGACAAGCCGGGCCTCGGGTTCACCGCGCCGTTCAAGTTGAAATTCTCGGACTTCGGGATCAGGATCCCGGAGATCGCGATCGCAAAGGTGACCGACGAGCTCACGCTGAACGTGGACGTCGTCGCCCTGGCCACCCAATGAACGCCCTGCTGAGGCTGGCCTGGATCCTGGCCCTCATCGTCTCCGTGCTCGCGCTCGGGGTGGAGTGGTACGCGAAGGCGAGCGCCGTGGAGGCCTATATCATCGCCGCCAAGGACCCTTCGATGGTGGAGATGAACAGGGCCACGTTCATCCCCAGCTCGACCGACAAGTCCAGCCCGGAGTTTCGCCGCGAGGTCATGGCCATCTACGGCTCCCCGTCCGACGATATCGACCGGGTGCTCTTTGTCCCCCACGAGAAGTTCGTGCGTCCCGGGGAACTGCCCGGCCTCGTCCTCCTGCCGGTGGACAAGATGAAGAATGAGAATCCGCAGCAGCTCAAGAGCGTGCTCTTCTTCACCCGGCCGGTCCGCTACGGGGCGTTGTTCATGGCCTTCATCGCGTATGTCGTGTGGCGGCTGAAGCGGCGGCAGGAGCCCCCGCCTCCCGCCCCCGCCGCGCCGTAAACCCCATGCCGAGGTCGGCCGCGCTCCTCCTGCTGCTGGCCTCCTGCGCCTCCCCGGTCCCGCGGGTGACCTGGCGCTGTGCCGTGGATCCCGGATCGGACGCCCTGTTCAACCGTCCCGGCGAACGCTGGCGCGGCGGCGATTCCATCTGCTCCGTGCCCCTCTCGAAGGACTCCACGCTCTGGCTCTTCGGCGACACCTTCGTGGGCCGGCCCGGCGACCCCACCCGCAGCGGGGCGGTCATGATCCACAACAGCCTCGCGATCCAGCATCCGCCCGACCTGCCGGAGTTTTACTGGCGCACCGTCGAGGGGCGCCCCGTCGATGCGATCGTCCCCGCGGGGGCCGGCGGCTTCCTCTGGCCCCTCGGCGGGATCCGCGAGGGCCCGGAGCTCCACCTGTTCTTCACCCAGGTCGCCGCGACGGAGCAGGGCCAGGCGTCCTCCGTCACGGGCAACGTCCTCGTGAGCATCGAGAACCCCGATCACCCGCCCGGGCTCTGGAAGGCCTCCCTCGTCCCGGTGCCCGCGGCCCGCCCCTCGCCCGACGGCGACCTCCTCTTCGGAAGCTCCGTGCTCTTCCACGACGGCTTTTTCTACGTGTTCGGGGTCCGCGAGGACTCCACCCGGCGTCCGATCGACCGGCGCGCCCTTGTGGCCCGCACCCCGAGCCTGCCGGATTTCAAGCTCTGGAAGTTCCTCGGCAAGGACGGCTGGGGGGACGACGTGAAGCACGCGCGGGCCCTCTTCGACGAGGCGGCGGCCGAGATGTCGGTCACCTTCCTGCCGGCGACGCGCGAGTTCGTGGCCACGTACACCCGCCTCAACGTCGCCCCGGAGATCCTGGTGCGCCGCGCCCCCCGGCCCGAGGGACCCTACGGCTTCGCGCAGGTGGTCTACCGCCCCCCCGAGCGCTCCTGGAACGCGCGGTACTACACCTATGCGTCCAAGGCCCACCCCGAGCTCGCCCTCGAGGACAACGAGCTCGTCATCAGCTACGCGGCGAGTTCGCAGGCCTTCAACGACCTCCTCAAGGACCTCCGCCTCTACTGGCCCCGCTTCATCCGCGCGCGGCTGGATTGACCCCGTCCCCCGCGAGATTCAAGAATGCTGCAAACGCAGGGGGGATCGGCCCGATAATATGTAGGGTATTCCAGCCAGCTGGGGAGGACGCATGCGCCTGGTCTCTCTCGCGCTCATCCTGTCGCTCGGGGCCGCCGAGCCTTCGCGCACGGTCGCCATCAGGGACGCCACCCTCGTGCCCGCGCCCTTCATCCGCATCGAGAAGGGGACGGTCGTCCTCCGCGACGGCCTCATCGAGGACGTCGGGACCGCCGTGAAGATCCCCGAGGGCGCCGAGGTCATCGACGGCACGGGGCTCGTGGTCTATGCGGGCTTCATCGACGGCCGCAGCACGCTCGGCCTCCCCGACACGAAGCGCAGCGGCGACGCCCTCAAGCTCGCGGAGGGCGAGAAGCCCGACTTCACCCAAGAGGCCCCTTCGCACATGGAGCAGGCCAACCGCAAAGGGCTGCGGCCCGAGTTCGACGCGGCCGAGGCGCTTGCCCTCTCGGAAGCGGACCTCAAGAAGGCCCACGCCGGAGGATTTGCCGTGGCGGTCGTCGCCGCCGGCGACGAGTTTCTCTCGGGCCGCGCCGCCGCGATCACCCTCAGCGGGGAGCCGCGCCGGAACTCGCTCCTCCGCGCCGGCACCGGCGTCCACGCGTCTCTCAAGTCCTACGGCGAAGGCTATCCCGGCACGACCATGGGCGCCATCGCCCACCTGCGGCAGATCCTCCTCGACGCGGGACATTATCACCAAGTCGTCGTCGCCTGGAAGCGCGGCCGCCCCCGCCCGGCCATCGATCCCGCGCTCGAGGCACTCCACGTCGCCGTCGCCGGGAGCACCCCCTTCTTCTTCGAGGCGGAATCCGACAAGGACATCCTGCGAGCGCTCGCCCTCGCGGACGAGTTCGGCCTCAAACCCGCGATCACCGGCGCCGGCGAGGCGTGGCGCATCGCCACCCTCCTCGACGAGAAGGACATCCCGGTAGTCCTGACCCTCAGGCTCCCGAAGGAGCGCCCGAAGAAGAAGGATGATGACGCGCCGGAGCCCGCGAAGCTCCTTCGCGAGCGCGAGCGACTCGATGACGAGGCGATCCGCTGCGCCCAGAAGCTCCACGAGGCGAACGTCCGATTCTGCTTCTCCAGCGCCGGCCTGGGCTCGCCCTCCGAGACCCTCGCCGCCGTCGCCCGGCGCGTCGAGAAGGGGCTCAAACCCGAGGCGGCCCTCGCCGCGCTCACCACCTCCCCCGCCCGCCTCTTCGGCCTGCGCGCGACCCACGGCACGATCCAGAAGGGCAAGGCCGCGAACCTCACGGTCCTCACGAGCCCGCTCGGCGACAAGAAGGCCGCCGTGCGCTACGTCTTCGCGGACGGCCGCAAGTTCGAGTTCGAGGCGAAGAAGGACGACAAGAAGGAAGAAAAGAAAGCGGAGAAGAAGGACGAGCCGCCCGTCGCCGCGTCCGACGACAGGGACGTGGAACTGGATGCCGATCGCGTCCCGAAGACACGCACCGGCGGGAACGTCCTCATCAGGGGCGCCGTCCTGCACACCGTTTCCGGTGCGGGTACTCTCCAGGGTGGCTCCCTCCTGGTGCGGGGCGGGAAGATCGTCGCCGTTGGCGCCGCCGCCCCTGCCCCTCCCGGCGTCACCGTGATTGACGGGGCCGGTCTCCACGTCATGCCCGGCATCATCGACTGGCACTCCCACATCTGCACCGACGGCGGCCTGAACGAAGGAACCCAGTCCGTCACCCCGGAGGTCCGGGTGCGCGACGTGATCGACCCCCGCGACGTGGCCATGTACCGGGCGCTCGCCGGCGGCGTGACCTCGGCGAACATCCTGCACGGAAGCGCGAACGCGATCGGCGGCCAGAACGCCGTGATCAAGCTGAAGTACGGAAAGCTGCCGCAGGAGATCCTCTTCCACGACGCCCCGCGGGGCGTGAAGTTCGCGCTCGGCGAGAACCCCAAGCAGTCCAACTTCAACCAGAACCGGGGCAAGCGCTTCCCCAACACGCGGATGGGGATGGAGGCGGTCTACCGGCGCGCGTTCACCGAGGCGCAGGAATACGAGAAGACCCTCAAGGCCGATCCGCTCACGCGACGCGACCTCCGCCTTGAGACGCTCGTCTCCATCATGAAGGGCGACATCCTCGTCCACTGCCACTCCTACCGTGCGGACGAGATCCTCATGATCCTGCAGGTCGCGAAGGACTTCGGGTTCAGGATTCAGACCCTTCAGCACGTCCTGGAAGGCTACCGCGTGGCACCCGAGATCGCCGCGGCCGGGACCGGCGCGTCCACGTTCAGCGACTGGTGGGCCTACAAGATCGAGGCCTTCGAGGCGATCCCCTACAACGCGGCCCTCATGACCCGCGCGGGGATCCTCACCTCCATCAACTCGGACAGCCCCGAGCAGATCCGACACCTGAACGTCGAGGCGGGAAAGACGATGAAGTACGGAGGGCTGACCGAGCAGGAAGCGATCGCGCTGGTCACGATCAACCCGGCCCGGCAGCTCGGGATCGACCGATTCGCCGGATCGATCGAGAAGGGCAAGGACGCCGATCTTGCGATCTACAACGGCCACCCGCTCTCTCCCTACAGCCGCTGCGTGATGACCCTGATCGACGGAGAGGTCTACTTCGAGGACCGGGATGTTCCCCGGAACGCCTCCCCCGGCTTCACGCTCGCGGACCGCCCTCTCCGCATGCCGCTGCCATTGCCTCCCTCGGGCCCGGTGGCGATCCGCAACGCCCGGATCCATCCCGTGACGGACCAGTCGTTCAACGGCACGATCGTCATCAGCGACGGCAAGATCGCGGCCCTGGGACGGAACGTATCAACTCCGCCGGGGGCCGCGGAAATCGACGCCACAAACCTGCACGTCTACCCAGGCCTCATGGATGCCCACACGTCGATGGGCCTCGCGGAGATCGGCTCCGTGGCGGGCACGAGGGACGAGACGGAGATCGGCGGCATACAGCCCGATCTCAAGGCCCTCACGGCCGTCAACCCTCACAGCGACATGATCCCCGTGACGCGCGCCAACGGCATCACGAGCGTCCTCAGCGCGCCGGTCGGCGGCATGATCGCGGGCCAGAGCGCCGTCATCCGCCTCGACGGCTGGGTGCCCGCGGACATGGCCCTCAAGGAGGTCTTCGCGCTGCACGTGAACATGCCGGTCCACAGGGACACGGACGAGACGAAGGCCGAGGACGAGAGACACCTCAAGGAGTTCCGTGAGCCGTTCTCAGCGGCGAAGCGTTATGACGGCAAGCCCCGCGACCTCAAGCTGGAAGCGATGCTCCCCTATGTCCGGGGCGAACGCCCCGTGGTCTTCGAGGCCAACACTGCGAAGGAGATACGGGCGGCCCTGAAGTTCGCCGGTGAGTTCAACCTGAAGACGGTGATCTCCGGCGGACGGGACGCTTGGCAGGTGGCCTCCCTGCTTGCCGAGAAGAAAGTCCCCGTGATCATCGGGGGCGTGATGGAACTCCCCGGGCAGGCCCATGACCCGTACACGGCGACGTTTTCGAATGCCGCGCGGCTTTCGAAGGCGGGCGTGAAATTCGCCATCAGCTCGGCGGACTCCTTCGCCGGGAATTCGCGGAACACCCCGTATCATGCAGCCTGGGCCTCGGCCTACGGCCTGCCGCGCGATGAAGCCCTCAAGGCGGTGACGATCTATCCCGCGGAGATCCTTGGGGTGGCTGACCGTGTCGGGAGCCTCGAGGTGGGCAAGGCGGCGGACCTCATCGTGACCACGGGGGATCCGCTCGAGGTCGTCACGGACATCGTCTACGAGTTCATTGCGGGGCGGGCCGTGCCGCTCGATTCGAAACACACGCGCTCGTACGAGAAGTTCAAGCAGCGCCCCGACGCTCCGAAGAAATCCGGGTTGAAGTGATCCTCACGCGCGCGTGATCAGCAGGAGGTGCTCCTCGCGGGGCGGGCCGCCCGACCAGTCGCGGCGCCGCTGGGATGCGCCCGCCACCACCTTGCCCCCCAGCTTCCCCGCCAGCTCTGCAAAGAGCTGATCGGCCTTGAGGGGCTGACCCTCCACGAGCCCGTCCCCCACCTGGATCGCGATCCGCCCTCCCGGCGCCAGGGTCTCGAGGAGGTTCTTGAGGACGGCCTGCATGTCCTCCCGGTATCCGCGGCCCTGGGAGCGGCGCGCGCCGATCTCGGCGGGACCCGTGGGAGGCGGCTCGCCGAGAAGCGGGGCCTGCCGGGCATGGTGCACGGAGTACGTGTACGTCCCGGCGTACGGGGGCGAGGTGAGCACGAGCGCGGGGGCGATCGAAGGTTTGAACGTGCGCGCGTCGCCGACCGTCAGCTCCGGCTCGACGAACGCCACCTTGCGCTTGTAGAGGTCGGAACTTAGGAGCAGCAGGCCCTTCGTGAGCTCGGACGCCCGGTCCTGAAACGCCCGGAAGATGCCGTGGCGGGCGCGGGGCCTGTGGTTCGCGTCCATCCGGGGATCGCTCTCGCTGATCTGGCGGGAGAACTTCACCACGATCGAGCAGAGGACGCAGGTGTGGAAGCGGCGGAGCGACGGCTCCTCGAGGTCGATGAGGGCCTTCAAGAGGCAGATCTCCCGCAGGGTGTGGGCGTCGTACCATTCACGCTCGGCGAGGGCCCAGGGGGGCCAGCGAAACTCCCCGTGCTCGTCATCCTGCCAGGCGCGGTCGGCCAGGACGTGGCCCGCCGCCTCGATCTCGCGGCACTTCGCCGGGATCATGACGCGGGTCCTCGCCCACGCGATTTCGAGCGCCACTCGGGAGATGTCCGATCCGGCAAACGGGCGGCCGGCGCGCACCGCCTCGAGCGCCGTGGTGCCTCCTCCCAGGAACGGGTCGAGGACCGGCCCTTCCGGGAAGGCCTTGAGGATCCGGTGGGCCGTCTCGGGGTGCATGCGCGCGGGGTAGGCGTGGAAGCTGTGGGTCAGCGGGGGCTTCGCGGCGGTGTCGACGGCGAGCGTGGTCGCGAGGAGCTGGGCCTGCTCGGGATCGCCGGAGAGCCTGCAGGGTCCCCCGGACTGGCTCAAGCTGCGTTTGCGACCGCTCATGGGCTGTGCTATCGTGGGCCGGCCATGAGAGCCGCCCTCGTTTTGTGTCTCCTTGGGTCGTGCAGTCTACCCGAAGAGCAGCCCCTCTCGGAGTACAAATTCACCGAGTCCCACATGGGGACGAAGGTGGGGGTCACCCTTTACGCCCCCTCGCCGGAGAAGGCGGACGAGGCGGCGCACGCGGCCTTCGCGGAAATCGCCGCGATTGACGCCCGGATGAGCGACTACAAGCCCGAAAGCGAACTCAGCCGGCTGAGCGCGTCTGCAGGGTCCGGCCCGCAGAAGGTCTCTCTCGAACTCCTCGAGGTCCTGACCGCCTCGCAGCACTACTCGGAGCTCTCTGGCGGGGCCTTCGATGTCACGGTGGGCCACCTCGTCCGCCTGTGGCGTCGGGCGCGGAAGGAGCGCAGGATGCCCTCCCCGGAAGAGCTGCGGACTGCCATCGTAATGACGGGCTCGAAGAACCTGCGGCTCGACCCGGCCGCCCGCACCGCGGAACTCGCGAAGTCTGGAATGATCCTCGACCTCGGCGCGATCGCCAAGGGATACGCCTGCGACCGGGCGCTCGCGGTCCTGGCGCGGCACGGCCTTACGAGCGCGTTCGTCGATACCGGCGGTGGCATGGCCCTCGGCGATCCGCCCCCGGGCCGTCCGGGGTGGCGGATCCGCGTGGCGGACACGGAGCAGATCCTCGTGCTCTCCCGCTGCGGCGTGTCGACCTCGGGCGACTGGGACCAGTTCGTGATCCTGGACGGGAAACGATACTCGCACATCGTGGATCCGTCGACGGGCCTGGGCCTCACCCGCCGGGAGCTCGTCACGGTCCTGGCTCCCGACGGAATGAGCGCGGACGCGCTCTCGACCACGATCTCGGTCCTCGGCCCCGAACGCGGCCTGCGCCTGGCGGAGGATCTCCCGGGGGTCGAGGCCTGGATGCGCTGGGAGGAGGCGGGCCGCCCCTGCACCGCAACAACCCCCGGTTTCACCCGGAAGAAGTAGAGTCTGATAAAGTAAACAGTTTACTTTATCATACTCCGGGGGCCGCCGAATCAGCGTTCCTGGCCGGGCATGGGGACGGGGCGGATGGCGACGGGGCCGAACTCCAGCTTTTCCATGTTCGTGGGGGCCAGCACCAGGTCGGATTTCTCCATCTCCTCCCAGGTGACGACCTTGCCCGTGTAAGCCGCCTCGCGGCCCATGATGGCCGTCAGCGTGGTCTGCGCCACCTGCGCGGCCTCGTTGAGCGGCTTGCCCGACCGGATGCTCTCCACGAGATCAGTGTGCTCCCGGATGTAGGCATCAGCGATGGAGATCTTCCCGTCGAACTTCCAGGCGTTCTTTCCCGAGATCGTGGCGGCGTAGACGTTGGCCTCGCCGTCCGCGCCCTCGAAGTAGGCCCCGACATGGCCGGGGGTCTGGGCGAACTGCCGCGCCATGCTCGTCACGTGCCGGCCGTCCGGGTACTCGTAATCCACGGCGAAGTGGTCGTAGACGTTGCCGAACTGGTTCCCCGTACGCACCTGCCGCCCGCCCACGCCCACCGCCTTCACCGGGTGAGCCCCCATCGCCCAGTCCGTGACGTCGATCGTGTGGATGTGCTGCTCCACGAAGTGATCGCCCGACAGGTAGTCGAAATAGAGCCAGTTGCGGAGCTGGTACTCGGTGTCCGTCATGTCCTTCGTGCGCGGCTTGCTCCAGAGCGTGCCGGTGTTGTAGTAGGCGCGCCCCGAGATGATCTTCCCGATCGCACCCTCGTGGATCCGCTTGATCGTCTCCATGAAGCTGGTCTGGTGCCGGTACTGCGTGCCCGCCACGACCGCCACCTTCTTGGCCTTCGCCTTCTCGCCCGCCTCGATCACCTTCCGGATGCCCACGGGATCGACGGCCACCGGCTTCTCGATGAAGACGTGCTTCCCGGCCTCCACCGCCGCCGCGAGATGAATGGGCCTGAACCCCGGCGGCGTCGCGAAGAGCACCAGGTCCACCGCGTCGATGACCTTCTTGTATGCCTCTGGCCCGCTGAAACAAGTGTCGTCCTGGACCTTGTAGCCGTCGTGCCCCTGCGCGGAAAGGTTCTTCCGCGCGGTCTTGATCTTGTCCGCGAACATGTCCCCCAGGGCGACGAGCTGGACGTTCTTCGCGGAATTCATGCAGTTCTCGGCGGCCCCCGTCCCCCGGCCCCCGCAACCCACGAGGCCGATCTTGAGCGTCGCCTCCTGCCCGCCGGCGTGCACGAGGGGCGCGCAACCGGCCAGCGTGGCCGCGCTCACCGACATCCCCGTCTTCACGAAATCCCGCCTCGAAACGGTGTCGCCCATGCTGCTTCTCCTTCGGGTCCGGAGGAACTCGCGCCGCGAGACCTGCTTCACTTCTTCTTCGCCGCCTTGGCGCCCGGCACGGGGGTCGGGAGCTCGGCCAGCTCGCCGAACTCGTACTTGGGCGGCGTGAGATCGAGGTCTGAGTTCAGGAACTCGTTCCACTTGATCTCCTGCCCCGTGTAGGCCGCCTCGCGTCCCATGATGGCTGTCAGGGTGCTCTCCGCGACCTGCTGCGCCTCGTTCAGCGGGTTCCCGTTCCGGATGCTCGCGATGAGGTCCGCGTGCTCCTGCACGTACGGCTTGTTGTTCTTCCCGTCGAAGTGCCACTTGGTCTGGCCGTCGATGCTGTTGGAGCAGTTGCTCTTGCCCTTGGTTCCCACCACCGCCTCGCTCACGTTGCCGGGGCAGCCCGACCAGTGGCGGCACATGCTGAGCACGTGGACGTCGTTCGGCCACGTGAAATCCACGCCGAAGTTGTCCCACGCGTTGCCGAACTCCGGCCCGGTGCGCTGCGAGCGGCCGCCCACCGCGACGGCCTTCTCCGGGTGCCCGCGCAGCACCCAGTTCATGACGTCCAGGTTGTGGACGTGCTGCTCCACGATGTGGTCCCCGCAGAGCCACGCAAAGAAGTACCAGTTCCGGAGCTGGTACTCCATGTCGCTCTGGCCCGGCTGGCGCGGCTTGACCCACGGGGTCGAGCCGTTCCAGTAGGCGCGGGCCGCGACGATGTCGCCGATCGCACCGTCGTGGATCCGCTTGATCGTCTCCATGTACTGCGACTCATGCCGGCGCTGGGTGCCGGTGACGACCGCGAGCTTCTTCTCCTTCGCCTTCTTGCCGTACTCCATGACCTTCCGGATGCCGACGGGGTCCACGGCGACCGGCTTCTCGAAGAAGACGTGCTTCCCCGCGTCGATCGCCGCCGCGAAGTGGATCGGCCGGAACCCGGGGGGCGTGGCGAGGATCACCATGTCGATGCCCGTGTCCAGCACCTTCTTGTACGCGTCGAATCCCGTGAAGACGTGGTCGTCCTGGACCTTGTACCCCTCGTGCTTCGACATCTGCTTGCGGCAGCCGTCGAGGCGGTCCTTGAACATGTCGCCCATGGCGATGAGCTGCACGTTCTTGGACGACTCCATGCAGTTGTCCGCGGCGCCGGTGCCGCGGCCCCCGCAGCCGATCAGCCCGACCTTGAGGGTCGGCTCGTTCTGCGTGGCGTACACCATCGGCGCGGAGGCGAGCGCGGCGACGCTGGCGGTCGCGCCGCCCCTGACGAAGT
>JAHFOZ010000506.1 GCA_023261405.1 Planctomycetota bacterium | reverse complement strand
TGATCGGAGCCGGGCGTGACCAGGAAGTTCACGGCCACCTTGAGGCCGGCCGCCTTCGCCTGCCGGGCCACGTCCACGACGCGCGCGATGTCCTCGTACGAGGAGTTCGTGCAGCTCCCGATGAGCGCGGCGCTCAGGGTCTCAGGGAAGGCTTCCCTCGCGGCCTCCTCCTTGAGCTTCGAGATCGGACGCGCGCGGTCGGGGGAATGGGGGCCGTTCACGTAGGGTTCCAGCGTGGACAGATCGAGCTCAAGGACCCTGTCGTACGCGGCGCCCTCGTCGGCCCGCAGGAGGTCGGCGTTCCGGTCCGCCAGCTCCGCCAGCTCCGCGCGCCGGGTGGCCTTCAGGTAGGCGGCCATCCGCCCGTCGTAGGGAAAGATCGAAGTCGTGGCGCCGTGCTCGGCCCCCATGTTGCAGATGGTGCCCTTGCCGGTCGCGCTGATCGAGGCGCAGCCCGGGCCGAAGTACTCCACGATGTGGTCCGTTCCGCCCTTGACGGTGAGCTGATGGCAGACCCAGAGGATCACGTCCTTGGGGGAGGCCCAGCCGGAAAGCCTGCCGCTGAGGCGAACCCCGATGAGCTTCGGATGCTTCACCTCCCAGGGGAGGCCCGCCATCGCGTCCACCGCGTCGGCGCCGCCCACGCCCACGGCGATCATGCCCAGTCCGCCGGCGTTCGGCGTGTGCGAGTCCGTGCCGATCATCAGGCCGCCGGGCATCGCGTAGTTCTCGAGCACCACCTGGTGGATGATGCCGGCGCCCGGCTTCCAGAAGCCGATCCCGTACTTCTTCGAGGCGGAGGCGAGAAAGTCGTAGACCTCGCGATTGACCGACTTCGCGGTTTCGGTGTCCTTCTGAGCCCCCGCGAAGGCCTGGATCAGGTGGTCGCAATGGACGGTCGAGGGGACGGCGGTCCGGGGGATCCGGGCCTGCGCGAACTGGAGGATCGCCATCTGGGCCGTGGCATCCTGCATCGCCACGCGGTCCACGCGCAACTGGAGTATGGCCTTCCCGGGATTGAGTTCCTGCTCCGCGGCATCGTCGAGGTGGCCGAAGAGGACCTTCTCCGCCAGCGAGAGGGGCCGGTTGAGGCGCGTCCGGACGGTGTCGAGGTTCTTCCGGGTCGTGGCATAGATCCGGGACGCGACCTCGGGGGTGGATTCGATCATCATGGCGGGCATTGTAGCGAATTCCGAAAGCGGGTCAACCGGATCACTTTTGGCGTGGGATGCGGAGGGCCGTCGAGTGTACAATAACCTGACGATGGCCAAGCGCCGAACGATCCGGCGACGATCTTCCTACAGCGACGGGGTCAGCGGCGCCTTCAACGCCCTGATCTGGGTTGGGCTGCTGGTCGCCCTGGGATTCGGGATCTATCTCGGGATCCCCATGCTTCGCGAGCACATCGAGGGGATCGACTCGGAACCCTCGGCGAAAACGCCCAAGAAGACGGGAACGGGTCATGGCCCGCCCGCGTTCGTCAGGCCGCCGTCGGGATCCCCGGCCGGGGCTCCCTCCCTTTCGCCCCAGGCCGCGCCTCCCCGGAATCCGCACGTTGACCTGCACGTCGCGATCATGGCCAAGGAGTCGGAGCGCTACGGGGGCGATCCCGTCGCCGAGGCCCGCCATCGTGACGAGGCCGTCCAGGCGCTCGCCCGCCTGCGCGGCCAGAAGGAGGCCGACCGCCTCGACCCCGACGACCAGATCCAGTCGCTCGACGACATCGACCTGACGAGGATGGCGCCCGGCGACGCGTCGGTCCACCTCAAGAAGATGATGCTCCAGATTCCCAAGGGGACCTTCCTCAAGTTCAGCATACTCCGGGGCCCGGTTCAGAAGGAGGTCTATACCTACTTCCCCCCGGGCAGCTCCCTCGCGGGCGTGAATACCGACACCGGCCGGGTCCAGATCTCGAACGCGCTTGCGGGCGAGATCCAGAGGGACGTCCTCACGCTTCCGCCGGCCTATCTTCCGGACGGCGAGCGCCAGGACATCGTAAGGATCCTGGGGAAGGGGGAGGCGACACCGGAAGAATTCGCGCTCATCACGCGCCGGGTGCAGCGCCTCAACGGCGGAGGGCCCTCCGTCGCGCAGCAGGACAAGGAGACGTTCGCGCGCAAGGTCGCCGAACTCGGGGGTAAGCTCGCCACCACCCCGATCCCCGACGTGGTCATCACGAAGGACGGACGGCAGCTCTCGGGGACCCTCCTCGAGGACAGTCCCTCCGGCGCGGCGATCCTTGAGACCGGCATTGGCCGCATCCCCGTCCCGCGCGACGAGATCCGATTCTTCCACCTCTCGGCGGACCTGAGGCAGGAATTCCAGAACAAGCTGGCCACCGCCCAGACGGAGCTGCATCCGGCCGCCTGGCCCGCCCTCCTCAGGTGGACGCAGCAGTGGAACATGCCCGTCCACAGGGAATACCTCGCCTATGTCCTCCTCCAGCGCGACCCGGCTGACGCGGCCGCGCGGATGGCGGCCGGCTTCTACCACACCGCCGACGGGAAGTGGATCTCCGGCCCCAAGTCGCGCGAAGCCCGCAAGCCCGAGACCCGGGCCGAGGTTCAGGCCGAGCTCGAATCGATGGGGTTCATTCTCAAGAACGGAAAGTGGTTCTCGAAGGCCAACTGGACGGCCGCGATCGACACCCTGCACCGGAGCCTGCCCCTGAAGATGACCCTGGACGGCGTGGTGCTGCAGTCCTGGAACGAGAAGGACACCCCGCTCTCGAGGCTGGACGACCCGGCAGGGAAGCCCAAGACGGGTCCGGACGCGAATCTGCGCTTCCTCACCCCGCAGGGGGCTTCGGGAACCGTTCATATCGCCGTCGAAGCCCCCGGCGAGATCGAGGAATGCCAGGTGAAGGCGATCGGGATGACGCTGGGCATCCGGCAGGGGAAACTCGAGGTGTATGTCACGCCCGAGGGCGGCGCGCAGCCGCATCTGCTGTACCTGGTCGAGGACTCGGCGAACACCGCCGTCCATGACGTGACGCTCCCGCTGCGCGGGAAGAGGAAATTCACCGTGAGCGCCCGCATGACCAACACCATGGACAGGTTCCACGCGTATGCCCGCTTCCTTTCCTCGCTGCCGGGTTCGCAGGAGATCTTCGTGGTCTCGGCCCGCATCCTCGCGCCGGCTCCCGCCGAGATCGACCGGATCTGGCTCTCCGCGAAGTGAGCGCACGCGTATCATATGGAGCCCTTGGGCATTGAATCCCCGGGCTGCACCGCTCGTATGCGCCCCGCGTCGAACCGCGAGACGAGGCTTCCCATGCATCGTGCCGGCCCCGGCATCATCCTCGCGCTCCTCTTCGTCCCCGCCGCCTTCGGCGACGGCCTGATCCTGAAGGACGGCCGCAAGGTGGTGGGAAATGTCGCCGACAGGAAGGAGTTCTTCGAGGTATCCGTGGAGGGGCAGACGCTGACCTTCTCCAAGGACGACGTGGCGACCTGGGTCCGCATCCCCAAGGACGTGCTGGGCGACGCGGAGAGGCTGGTCACGGAGGCCAAGCAGCTGTACCAGGAGGGGATCTCGACCCAGGACGACAAGGCGGCCCAGGAGAAGTTCCACGAGGCGCTGCCCAAGGTGGTGAAGGCCCGCGAGGCCTACGTCGAGGCGCGCAATTTTTTCCCGGACGGGCAGGGGGGGATCGACGCGCAGCTGGTCAACGTCATGAAGCTCATGCGC
>JAHFOZ010000079.1 GCA_023261405.1 Planctomycetota bacterium | reverse complement strand
CGCCTGGGCCGGCTCCAGCACGCCTCCAACCGCTACGCGGCCGGGCTCGCGAACCTGGAGAAGGTGCTCCAGAAGGAGCCGGCCCACGCGGAGGCGCGCGCGCTCCGGGCGCTCTGCCTCTACTCGATCGAGAAGTTCGCCGAGGCGGCGGCCGGGTTCGAGACGCTCCTCAAGGACAAGCCGGCCCCCGGGCAGGCGGAGCAGCTGGAGACCTACCGGGCGATGGCCGCATCGTATGTGGACCTGGCGAAGGCCGAGGGAGAGCGGCGCGCGAAGGAGGAGAAGGTGGCCGACCTCCCGCGCGTGAAGTTCGCCACGTCGCGGGGCGACATCGAGCTGGAGCTCTTCGAGAACGAGGCCCCAAACACCACGGCGAACTTCGTGGAGCTCGTGACGAAGGGGTTCTACGACGGCCTCAAATTCCATCGCGTGATCCCCGGCTTCATGGTGCAGGGGGGTTGTCCGATCGGGAACGGCACGGGGGACCCCGGCTACCGCTTCGGGGACGAGCTGGGGCCGGAACACCGCAAGCACTTCCGGGGCTCGCTCTCGATGGCCAATTCCGGCCCCGATACGAACGGGTCGCAGTTCTTCATCACCCACCTGCCCACCGAATGGCTCAACGGCAAGCACACCGTCTTCGGCCGCGTGGTGAAGGGCCAGGACGTGGTGGACGCGATGCAGGGCGGCGACACGCTCGTGAAGGCGGAGATCCTCCGCAAGCGCGACCACGAGTACAAGGTGAAGGCGCTGAAGTAGCCCGCGAGGGAATTGACTCGCTTCATACGCATATCGTAGGATGATCTTGTGATCCGTAAGGTCGCCAGGATACTGAAGCCGGGAGATGCCGCCACGGCCCGGGCGGAGGACCTCGCCTACTGGATGAGTCGCCCGCCCGAGGAGCGAGTCGAGACGGTGGAGCTGCTGCGGAGAGAGTGGTATGGAAGTTCAGCCCGACTTCAGAGACATGCTCGCGTCGTTAAACAAGCGAGGCGTTGAGTACGTCATCGTAGGCGCCTACGCGCTGGCCCACCACGGCATCCCGCGAAACACCGGAGACATCGACATCTACCTCCGCCCTTCCCGGGAGAACGCCAAGCGCATGGTCGAAGTGCTGGGCGAATTCGGCTTCGGCTCGCTGGGGTTGACCGAAGGCGATTTCACCGAGCCGGACCAGATCATCCAATTGGGAAGGCCGCCCGTCCGGATCGATCTGCTCACATCGATCTCGGGCGTGTCCTGGGAAGAAGCGGACGCAGGGAAAGTGGCCGGGGTCTACGGCGACGTGCCGGTAGCCTATCTGGGGCGCAGCCAGCTCGCCGCAAACAAGCGCGCCGCCGGCCGCAAGAAGGACCTCGCCGATCTGGAAGCCCTGGGCGAAGAGCCGTAACGTCGGGTCGCCGCGTCAATAGTCCAGCTTCATCGGAAGCCCATGGAGCCGAAGACCTTCTGCGCAGCATTCTCCCAATCGCCCGTGCAGTAGCGGGTAAGGGAACCGACGTAGACGTCGAAGGCCATCCCACCGAATCCTTGAAGCGAGAGTCTTCTACGCCGGGCAGCCGCCGCGCCTCGTGAGGAAGTCCAGGAATTCGCGGCGCGTCTTCGGGCCGTAGGTCGCGTAGGTCGGCTGAGGATGGTTCAGGTAGGCCTGCTTGAGCTTCTCCACCTCGTCCTTCGGCAGCGCCTCGTGGATCTGCTTCGGGTCCACGCCGTAGGGCTTCGCCGCGTTCAGGCCGAAGATCTTCGCCTTCACCGCCTTCGTGAGCTCGGGGTAGCCGTGCTGCTCCCGGAACTCCTGCGTGACCTCGAACGCGCGGAAGGCCTGGATCTGCGGCTGCGGCGAGCCGTACCAGATGGAGTCCGTCCCCCACACGACCCGGTCCTCGCCCACGTGCTTGAGCAGCTTGCCCAGCACGTGCGCCGCCTGGTCGGGCTTCTTCATCAGGCTGTACCAGGTCGAGCCGATCTCGGCGTAGACGTTCGTGTTCGGCTTGATCCCGTTGTCCTCGAGCGACTTGATCAGGCAGTTCACGCCGCGCGCCGCCTTCGCCGCGTCGTAGGGCCCCTCCGTCACCGCCGGATCGTAGCCGGAGTGGTAGATGATGAAGCTCACGTCCGGATAGAGCTTCGCCACGCGGCCCACGTCCACCGGCGTCTCCCAGCGCCGCGCGTTGAAGAACCCGAGCGGGAACCCCTTGTGCGAGCAGAAGACCTTGATCCCGAGTTCGCGCCCCTTCTCGATCATCGGGAGGGCCAGCTTCTCGTCGTCCAGCCACCACCCTTCCCCCTTCGGGCCCCAGAGGGTGTAGACCTTCCACGCGGAGATCTTCAGCTCCTTCGCGAGCTTCTCCATCCCCTCGAGCTGCGCCTTGAGCGGATCGACGTTCGGCGCCACCATGCCGTGGATCAGGAGACGCTTGGACTTCCCGAGCCGGTCCACGATCTCCCGCGTCTCGGCCGCGTCCTGCTCCGGGAGGGGGTTCCCCTCCAGGGTCGCCGGGACCGCCGAGAGGACGCACATCGTCGTGTCGCTGTCGAGGAACATCTCCTTCGTGTACCAGTAGCGGGAGAAGCCCTTCACGCGGTCCTTCTCGCCGCGCCCGCCCGCCGGGAGCGCCTTGAGAAACAGGTCCATCCCCGGGTTCACCGTCCGCCACGGCGCCTCGGGCATCACGTGGTGCGACTGGATGTCGAAGACGAATTCCTTCCCCTCCACGGCCTGCGCGGCCGCCTCCGGCTCGAGGAGCATGTCGGGCCCGATCGCGTAGCGGCCGCCCCGCGCGCCCCAGACCTCGTTGATCGTCGAGAGCGTCGCCGCGATCCCGCACGAGCCCGCCAGGAAGGTCCGCCGGCTCACCCCCGTGCGCCGCGCGTTCCGCTCCGCGATCCGGTGGACGCGCCGCTCGGCCTCCCCGTCGCGCGCCGACTTGGGCGGAGGGCAGAACTCGCCGTTGGAGACCGGGTCGAACGAGAACGGCAGGAGCTCGTCGCTCATTTCTTCTCCTCGTCCTTCGGCTTCGTGCGGTCTTCGGTATCCAGGGTGAACCCGACGAAGGCGATGCACATCTCGTCGGTGGTCTCCTCGCCCCAGGTCACGCGCTTGGGAGGATTGCTCGGGTTGTTCCGGTTCTTCTCGGAGTTGTCGTAGAAGGCCTCGACGCGGACCTTCGTGCCCTTGGGCAGCGCGAGGGGCTCCTTGAACTGGTAGGTCTCCTGCCAGTTGAAGTCCCAGTCCTTCACCACCACGAGGTCCTTCTTCGTGCCGTCCGGGAAGGTGGCCACGACCGACATCTCCTTCCCCAGCAGATGCATGTGGGGCATCACGTCGAGGGCGTGGAGGTCGTGCGGCACCGTCCAGTTCGCCGCCACCCGGTGCGCCTCGGCGCCCGCGGGGATGCCCAGCATGGGATTCAGGATCATGTGGTAGTTGATCATCTTCTTCACGGGCTCCCGGGAGAAGTAGATCGCGAGCTGGTGTCCCTCGTCCTTCTCGGGGCGTCCGGTCTTGTGGTAGTGGGTCTCGAGGATGATGCGCTCCCCTTTCCGGAGGAGCCGTCCCGTGCCCTCCGGCAGCCGGCGCGGCAGGTTCCCCGGCGCCCAGCCGCCGAGCGACCCGGAGGGCAGGATCCCCGGGCCCGATCCGTTCGACTTGTAACCCGGGTCCGGGTCCGCGGCGTCCTTCTTCTCCCCCTGAGCGGACCGGTCGAGGAAGGCCAGGATGTGATGGACCGCCCGCAGGTTCCCGGGACGGTACTCCACGGTGCTGATCCACTTGTCCTCGTCGAACGGGTTCTGCAGGACGTAGCAGCGGTACTCGTCCGGCCCGCGCGAAGCGACGATCCATCCGCTCCCGACCTTGAGGACCGCGTCCGGCGTCCCCATCGCCCACTCCGTGGGGAAGACCGGCTTGGCGGGAAGGTCCTTCGGATCGCCCTCGGGGGCCCCGTTCCTGTGCCAGGATTCGAGTGTCGCGAGCTCCCCGTCCGTGAGACGGCGCTCGTTGTAGTACTCGCCGTGGTTCGAGAGAGGCTTCCAGGGCGGCATGGACTTCCTCTTCGTGTAGAGCATGATCTCGCGCGACCACGCGCTCGCCTGCTCGTAGCCGTCGATCGAAAACGGCCCCACCTGGCCGGTCCGATGGCAGGAGAGGCAGTGCTTGTTCAGGATGGGGGCCACGTGCTTCGAGTAGGTCACGTCCTTCGATGCCGCCGCGGGGTCGCTGCCGCGCACGGCGCAGCCCTCCGGCTCTGTGGACTTGACGGCCACTTCCCTGCCTTCGAGGACCGCTTCGAGGGCGTCCCGGAGGTGGTGGGTTCGGACGAACTCCTCGTTCTTGTGGTCGTCGATGAGCCCGCGGTAGCGGACCGCCCCGGTCGCGTCGAGGAGGACCGCCGTGGGCTGGACCTCCACCTTGTAGAGCGCCGCCACGCGGCCCTTCTCGTCCTTGAGGACCGGGATCGCGAAGGCCGACTTCTTCACGTGGTCGGCGATCTCGGCCGGCGACTCGTTGCGGTTGGAGTTGATCGCGAGGAAGGCCACGCCCTTCTCGCCGTACTTCTTCGCCATGTCCCCCAGGCGGGGCTCCGCGGCGCGCCCGCGCGGGCACTGGATGCCCGTGAAGAGGAGCACCACCGCCTTGCGGTCCTTGAGCGAAGCGAGGGCGACGCCCTTCCCCTCGAGGTCCGGCAGCGTGAAATCGGGCGCCCGGTCGCCGTCCGGGGGCGCGGCGGCCAGGAGGACGCCGGCGCAAAGGAAAGTCGCAATGCTTCTCATGAGGGTCCCTCTGATATAGATTGTTCCCTTCGGACACCTGTCCGCCGGAAATTGTTCCCCGAGGAAAGTATGGCCGAAACGATCGTCCGAGTCGAGTCCTCGTCCAGCCCCATCGCCCTCCCCTCCCGTCCTCCCGACCCCTGCGCGCTCGTGGTCTTCGGCGTGACGGGCGACCTCACCCGGCGCAAGCTGGTCCCCGCCCTCCACGCCCTGGCCCAGGCGAGGGAACTGCCGGAGCGCTTCGCCCTGGTGGGCACGAGTACCTCCGTGGGCGCCGCTGCGGAGCTGCGGGAGAAGCTGCGCGAGTCGACGGCCCGGTTCTCCAGGCTCCAGCCGTTCGACGAGGCGGCCTGGGGCGGTTTCGCCGGACGCATCGACGCGGTGCAGGGCGACTTCAACCGCCCCGAGGCCTACGCCGCGCTGCGGGCGAAGCTGGAGGACGCCGAGCGCCGCCACGGCACCGGCGGGAACCGGCTCTTCTACTGCGCCGTCCCGCCCGCGGTCTACCCCGTGATCCTCCGCAACCTCAAGCAGGCGGGGCTCCTGCGCGCCCCCGGCGACGGACCCTGGTCGCGGGTCGTGATCGAGAAGCCCTTCGGGCGCGACCTCGCCTCCGCGCGCGAGCTCAACCGGCTCCTCGGCGAGGTCCTCGACGA
Organism: Planctomycetota bacterium; assembly: GCA_023261405.1. Classification (GTDB taxonomy): domain Bacteria; phylum Planctomycetota; class MHYJ01; order MHYJ01; family JACPRB01; genus JACQFK01. The sequence continues at coordinate 9,007 of JAHFOZ010000079.1, read as the reverse complement.
GGGCCAGATCTTCCGGATCGACCACTACCTCGGGAAGGAGACCGTCCAGAACATCCTGGTCCTCCGCTTCGGGAACTCCCTCTTCGAGCCGCTCTGGAACCACAAGTACGTGGACCACGTGCAGATCACGATGGCCGAGGAGATCGGCGTGGAGGGCCGGGGGAAGTTCTACGACCAGACCGGCGTGCTGCGGGACATGATCCAGAGCCACGTGCTCCAGGTGCTGGCCCTCTGCGCGATGGAGCCGCCCGTCTCCTTCCGGGCGGACGACATCCGCGACGAGAAGTTCAAGGTCCTCCGGGCGCTGCGGCCGGTCGCGGCCGGCGACACGGTGCGCGGCCGCTACCTCGGCTACGCGCGGGAGCCGGGCGTGGCCCCGGGCTCGCGGACGCCGACCTACGCGGCGCTGAAGCTGCACGTGGACAACTGGCGCTGGCAGGGCGTGCCCTTCTACATCCGCTCGGGCAAGGGGCTCACGAAGCGGCGCACCGAGGTCTCGATCCACTTCTCGCAGATCCCCTTCTGCCTCTTCGGGAGCGAGGAGGTCTGCGCGCGGATCGAGCCGAACGTGCTCACGCTGCGGATCCAGCCGGACGAGGGGATCGCGCTGCGCTTCGGCTGCAAGGAGCCCGGCGATGCGCTCTCCGTGGGGACGGTGACGATGGACTTCTCGTACGCCGCCTCGTTCAAGCGGCCCCCGGGCGAGGCCTACGAGCGGCTGCTCCTGGACGCCATGCGGGGGGACGCCACGCTCTTCGCCCGCCGCGACGCCGACGAGCAGGCCTGGGCCTTCGCGACGCCGATCCTCGAGTCGTGGGACGCCGACCCCGCGCCCCTCCCCGAGTACGAGCGCGGCAGCGTCGGCCCGGCCAACGCCGACGCCTGGATCCACCGCGACAAGAGACGCTGGCGCCCGCTGGCGTGAGGATGGCCCCTGCTCAGGGCGGGTCCGGACCGGAATCCCGGAGCCGCGGGACCGCCCGAAGTCCGGGTCCTCGTCGGGCGCGCCCGGATCGTGTTGACTCGCCACGGCACCGCCCCTAGAATACCGCCTATCCGGAGGCCATCGGGACGGAGTTCCCTGACCGAAGCAGGCGGGGATATGGGTAGAGACCAGGGTTTCACGTTAATCGAACTGATGATCGTCATCGCGATCATCGCCGTGATCGCCGCGATCGCCATCCCGGGCCTCATGGCCAGCCAGCGCGCCGCGAACGAACGCAACGCCTCGTCCTCCCTCAAGACTCTCGGGTCCGCCGAGGCCGACTTCCGCTCCAACGACCGCGACGGAAACAAGGTCCAGGACTTCTGGACCCGCGAGGTCGCGGGTCTCTACTGCATCAAGACCATCGACAGCACGGGCCTCCCGATCAAGCTGATCGATCTCTCGGTGGCCGCCGCCGATTCGGATCCCCTCGCGGTCGCGGCAGGCCAGTACGACCCGCTGATCTCCTCCTACGCGAACCAGACCCCGAAGTCCGGGTTCTGGTACTGGGCCCTCCAGTCCGACCTTGCCACGTCCGAGGATTACACGCAGGCCACCGGCGGGAGCCCCGCCGTCGGCACGGACCACTATCACATGGCCATGTGGGGCTTCATGGCCTACCCCGACGTGGTCAACTCCACTGGGAAGACCGCCTACATCCTGAACGAAGGCAACATGATGTTCAAACGGCAGCTCACCACCCAGATCCGGCCCTCCTCCCTCACCCCCCCGGGAGCGGTCGTCGCCCCCGGCTTCACGGACTGGCCTACCGAGACCATGATCAAGACCTACTGGGCCCCGCTCGACTGATCGTGCACCCCCGCGGGCGCGCCGGCCTGATCGTTCCGGCCCCGCGAGGCGGCGGGGCGGGCTACCGGGTGGCGACCCGCATGGTGGCCTTCTTGAGGAACAGCAGCGCGAAGGCCGTATCGACCACGGGGATCTCGTCGTAGCTCACCCACGCGCCGTCCTCGTGCTGGAGCCGCGTCAGGATGATCGCCCCTTCCCGGTACCAGTCGTGCCCTCCGAACTCGGTGATGCCGTAGAGGACTCCGACGCGCTCCAGGCTGTAGAGGTAGTACATGTAGAACACGCTCCAGAACCCCGCCGACGGAGGGCAGCCCCGCACCGTGTACTGCTCCTGAAGCCAGGCGAGCCCCGCTTTCTTCGAGTCGTCGATCCGCTTCCGCAGCTTGTCGTCCAGCTCCTTGAGCGCGAACAGCTCGCTCTCCGCGATGATGAGCGACGTCAGCCCCGCGCAGCTCATCGACCCATAGCCCTGGTCCGTGACCTCCGCCGCGCCGGCGGGCTTCGCGGTGAAGTATCCCCAGCAGGCCTGGTCGAACTTCTCCCCGGCCCTCGTCGCGCCCACGCCCGCGTCCGTGTCCGAAAGCCAGGTCAGCCGGAGCTCCGCCTTCGGGAGCGCCGTGACCCGCTGGGTCCCGATCCAATGGTTGGCGATCTTCTTCCAGACCTCCCCCTTGATCCGGATCCCCATCCGCGCCGCGGACTTGAGCCCGAGGAGCGCGTACTGCGTGTTCGAATGGTCGTAGTTCTCCGCCGCCTCGGGGTAGCCCCAGGTCCCCTCCTTCGTCTGCTTCTCGAGGAGCCAGTCCGTCGCGCGCTGGACGAAGGCCCGGTCCTCCTTGGTGATCGCCTTCTGGATCTGCTCCTTGGCCTTGTCCTCCGTCAGCTCCTGGATGTCCGCGATCTTCTCGAGCGGCAGGTACTTCGTCTCGAACAGCATGAGCGTCGCCGCCACGTCGTAGGTCTTCTTGAAGGGCTGCCCCATGACGTGGTTCAACCCCGAGCGCACGACCGGGTCGTCCGCCTTCACGCCCGAATGCAGGAGGGCCATGATGCAGAGCGCGGTCGTGCCGATCGGGAAATCGCGCGCGAAGGATCCGCCCTCGTCGACGTACGAGCCGTTCTTCTTCTGCTGCGTCCGGAGCCAGGCGACGCCCTTCTTGATGGCGTTCGCGATGGGCTCGTACTGGTTCTTCAGGTCGCAGGTGATGAAGTCCTTCTTGAGCTCGAGGTGCTCCGCCCGTTCGAGCTTCATCGACTTGGGCTCCTCGCCCTGCTTGATCCCCTTGAACTCCTGGCCCTTCCCGCCCAGCGAGTAGGCCCCCTTCACCAGGATCGTGTCCTCGAGGCTCAGCCACTGGACCGTCGAGATCGAGGCGACCGGCTGCTTCCCGAACGACTTCTTCCCCTGCGTGTCGACCTTCACCTCCCAGACCTGGAACGCCCCCTCGACGAGCGCGCAGTCGCGGTCCTGGACCTTCTCGATCTTCTTGAAGCGGTATTCGCCCTTCACGAGCCGCTCGCCGTACGCGTGCAGCGTCGTCAGCGCGAGCCGCGCATCCTGATACAGCGTCTCCTCAAGGGACCACTTCGAGCCGACCTTCACCTTCTCCTTCGGGAGGATGAAGAGGTACCGGTAGCCGATGTCGTCGTAGCTGTTGACGACCAGCGAGTTTCCCCCGTCCTCCTTGAGCTCCGCCCCGAAGATGAGGAAGAACTTGTCTTTCCGGGGGATGGACTTCCCCCCCTTCCAGTCGGAGACGATGTAGTCGGCCGCGAGGTTCTTGTCGAGCGACCACTTGAGCTCGAATTCCTTCTTGTCCTGCCCCAGGAACGGAAGCGCGAGGAGAAGAAGAAGAGCGAAGCAGCGCATGGATCCTCCCGGTGAAAGCCCGACTCATACTACGACGGGAGGGGCCGGCAGGCAATGCGGATTACGGCGCCGATCAGGGAGGCTGGGCGCGCCGCCGGGCCTCTTCGAGACGGCGCGTCGTGTCGGGTCGGTGGGGCCAGTCGGCAGGAGCGACCTCGAGGGCCTTCTCGAAGTCGGGAATGGCCTCGCGCCAGCGACCCCGGAGCGTAAGGCAGAGGGCGCGGCCCCCCCAGGCCTCGGGGGATCGGGGAGCGACGCGAAGCGCCTCGGTGTAGTCGGCCATCGCGCCCTCGAGATCGCCCCGCTCGCCCCGCAGGACGCCGCGGTTGATGAGGGCACCGGGGTGCTCCGGATGGAGCGCGAGCGCCGTCGCGCAGTCCTCATGGGCCTGCGGAAGGAGGCCGAGGGCCCCGAAGGTCGACGCGCGCTCGACGTAGGCCTCGAGACAGCTGCGGTCGAGCTCGATCGCCCTGGAGAAGTCTTCCACGGCGCCCTTCAGATCGCCGCGGCTGCGGCGAAGCGTCGCCCGGACTTCGTAGGCCATCGGGTAGCCTGGACTGAGCTCGAGGGCCTTGTCGACATCCGCCTGCGCCCCCTGAAGATCCCGCTTCCGGAACCGCACCGCCGCCCGGTTCGCCCGGAAGGAAGCCTGGCCGGGAGCGAGACGGATCGCCTCGTCCAGGTCCTCGAGGGCCCCGTCGAAATCCCCCTTCGCCATCCTGGCCGTGGCCCGCTGGTTGAAGGGGATGTCCGAGCTGCGGTCGACGCGGATGGCGTGGGCCCAGAGCGTCTCGGATTCCCTCCAGAAGGCGCACTGACGCGCCGTGAGGATTCCCAGGAGGATGAGGATCGCACCGGAGCCGCACGCGATCCAGGGGCGGCCGCGGCAGAGTAGGGCCGACGCGAGGACCGAGAGGGGCAGCGCCGCGAGGTACGTGTAGCGGTCGGCCGCGAAGTGCGGCCCCGCCTGGATCGGCCCGATCACGGGCCCGAGCAGGAACGCGAAGGCGAGCCAGGCCGCGAGGAAGCCCGGGTGCCGCCGGCGATGGTGGAGCAGCAGCGCCGTGATCCCCAGGACGAGGATCAGCGAGATCAGGTACCGCGGCTGAAGGACGCTCTCGGGCGGGTGGTCCGGATAGAGCACGCTCAGGCCGACCGGGAGGAACGTCTTCTCGAGATAAAACGCGAGGCGGTATCCCGGACGGACGACCATCTGGGACACGGTGTGGGCCTCCGCGTGAAAGGCGCCCGCCCGGCCCTGGCCCAGCGCCGTCATCGCCACGCCGGCCAGCATGAGGATGACGAAGGGCAGTTTCTCGAGGAGCGGCCGCTTCCAGGCCCCCGGCGCGAACCTCCCCAGCGGATGGACCTCGAGCACGAGGAGCGCGAGGGGGAGCGTCATCCCGATCGCCTTCCCGAGCAGGGAAAGGCCGAAGAGCGCCGCCGAAAGGGCCAGCCAGCGGCCGTCGGCGGGGCCTCCGGGCCCGGCCGGCTGCGCCTTGAGCCAGGCGAGGAGGCAGAGGAAGAAGAAGAGGCCCGCCACGAGATCCCGCCGCTCGGTGATCCAGGCGACGGATTCGACCCGGAGCGGATGGAGCGCATACAGCAGCGCCCCGGCCGCCGCCGCCCCGTTCCGCCATGACGGCGCGAGCTCCGTCCGGAAGCGGGGCAGGAGCTGCCGCAGAAAGGCGAAGCAGAGCATCGCATTCAGGGCGTGGAGCAGGACGTTCGTGAAGTGATACCCCGCCGGATCCATCCCCCAGAGCAGATAGTCCAGCCCCAGCGACATCCACGTGAGCGGCATGTAGTGGCCGGTGAAGTTCGTGAACATCCACCGAAGCTGCTCCAGCCCGAGCCCGCGATAGTGCGGGTTCCTCTGGAAGTTGACCGGATCGTCGTAATTGATCCATTCCGCTCCCAGCAGGGGATGGAAGGCGACGAAGACGCAGGCCCCCACGCCCAGCGCGAGAATGAGCGGCGCGCGTTTCATCGTGGCTGATTCTAGTTCATGAGCGCGGGGCCTGAAAGAGGAGGATGGTCCGTGTTGCCCCGCGACCGCAGCCCCCTTCGATCCGGCCCTCATGTGATAAACTCCTTGGAGCGAGGGTGGGGCGCGGGGCCGTCCCATCCTGGGAGTCCGGACCGCCTTTCGGGGGATGCGCGATGAGTGCCCTCGCCTTGCTACTCGCCCTCGCGGCGCCCGCACAAGAGACCGCCCAGGCCAGGCACCTGGCCCGCGCCGTCGACCTCTACACGGAGTACATGGGTCGCTGGCCCGACTCGCTCGAAGGCCTGACGAAACGCCCGACTGACGCCCGCTACTGGCCCGAGACGGGGTTCTGGACCGGGCCGCTCCCGGCAGGGGCGAGCTTCCGGGAGGGCTCTGTCCTCCTTGGCGGGGCTTCGGAACCCGTCCAGCCCCCGCGGGGCGCCATCGTCCCGCCCACGGACCGCCTTCGCCGGTTCTACTCCGCCCGCGTCGGGGTCTCGCTCCTCCGCGCGGCCGCCGAGGCGCACCTGGAGGCCCGCGGCTCCTTCCCGTCGCGTCTCGAGGACCTGGGGACCATCCCCAACGACCCTTGGGGGAAGCCGTATGCCGTCCAGTTCCTCAAGGACCGGGTGCGGATCTCCGTCGACGGTGCCCGCGGCCTGACCCTGGCCGAGCTGACTCCCGACGAAGTGGCCGCCCTCGACGGGGCAGCCGCGCCCGTCCTCGGCGAGGAGACTCGAAAGGCCATCCCCAAGCTCCTCGAGGCCATGCGCGACGACGACTTCGAGCCGCGCGAGGAGGCCGTGCAGAAGCTCCGCAAGATCGGCCCCGCCGTGCGCCCCTTCGCGCTGGAGGCCCTGCGGCACGAGAAGGATCCGGACCTGCGCCGGCGCCTCGGACTCGTCGCCGGGTTCTTCCCCGATCGCACCCCCGCGTGGAAGGAGCAGCTCCGCGCCCTCTCGACGATCTTCGTCCGCGACGGGCCCCAGGCTCGGGCCTTCGCCACCACTTGCGCCAACAACCTCTCCCAGCTCTGGAAGAGGGAGTACATCTACCAGGCCCAATTCGGCGGCCGGATGAAGCTCATGCCGACCGAGACCGGCAAGGCCTTCTGGCTCAAGCTCACGACGACCAAGCCCCCGCTCATCGATGCCGCCAGCGCCGAACTCCTCGTCTGCCCCCTCTCCGGCATCGAGGCCAAGGATTTCGCCTGCACCTACGCGGGCCCCGCGCAGAGCGTCCAGAAGATCGACGACGGGGACATCGTGGGGATGTGCGACGACGAGGGCCACGGCGACCATGTCATCCTCCTTCACAAATCGGGCGACGTGATGGAGGTCGACCGCAACGGTCCCGAGCACGAAGAGGCGAAGAAGGGGACGAAGAGGTAGATCATGACGCGCATCCTGGCCGCCCTGATGCTCTTCGGCGCGGCGCTCGACTCGCAAGTCCGGGACCCGTTGGCCTCAGGAGGCACAACGGGTCCCGGACTTCCGCGGCTCAGCACTCAGGACGACAAGGCGGCAGAGACGCTCCTGGGGGAGCTGCGGCAGAAGATCCGGACGGCGAAGACCCTCCGGATCGAGTACACGCTGGACATCGGGGCGGGGGGCGCCGAGGGGAGCCTCAAGGGGGCGATCCTCCTCAAGGGGACCTCGCTCTGGAAGAACGACCTCGAATTCTCCAGCCCCCGCAACCAGGAACGGAACGTGCGCCATTCGCTGGTTTCCGACGGCCGGAAGGTCGCCGCGCTGGCCCCGTCGCCCAGGACGGGATTCCACTCGCTGACGCCGGGGCAGAGCGGCGCTCTCCTCCGGAGCTCCGTCGAGACGAACCTGATCCCGCTGTACATCTACTCCGAGCCCCATTTCGCGGCCGATCGGGGAAGCGCGCTCGGGGAGCCGTCCCTCGGGCCGGTCAAGGACGACGGCCGGGATAAGAACGCCCGGATCGTCGCCACGGAGCTGTCCTATCCCTCCGGGCCGCTCGGCCGCGAGCAGATGAAGCTCCGGTTCTTCATCGAGCCGGAGACGAAGCGGCTCCTCAAGCGGGAATTGAACTTCGGCGGCGTGATGTTGACGGAAACGTTCACCGTCTTCGCAATCGACGAGGAGGTGCCCGACTCGGAGTTCTCGATCCAGTCGGGGAAGCGGTTGGCGCAAGCGCGCGCGGAGCAGGCGGCCCGGTCGGTCGGGCTCTTCGCGCGGTTCACGGGCCGGAACCCGGCGTCGTTCGAGGACCTCGCGCGGCGGCCCGCGTCGCTCGAGGCGGACGTCTTCTTCCCGGAGGGCGGGTTCCTCGCGGCGGCCCCCAAGGACCCCTGGGGCCGGCCCTTCGGGCTCCGGCAGGAGGGCACGAAGCTGATCGTCTCGAGCCTCGGCGCCGACGGGAAGGCGGGCGGCAAGGGGGACGACGAGGACGTGGCGGTCGAGGTGCCCTGCGGCAACCGGCAGGCGGTGGGGGCGCCGACGGACCGGTTGAAGAAGCAGTACACGGCGCGCGTGCAGGTGCAGCTCCTGGCGGCGGCGGTTAGGGCGTTCCTGGCGGCGTACGGCGAGCTTCCGACGAAGAAGGCGGCGCTCTGGGAGCGGCCGGACTGGGCGAAAGTCTGGCCCGAGGGCGGATGGCTGCCGGGGCCGGCGCTGCCCGTGGATCCCTGGGGCGAGCCCTGCCGGATGATCAGCGAGGCGGAGAGCGTGCGCGTCCAGGCGGGCGACCCGAAGGCGCGCCTGCTGGGGCCCAAGCAGCTGACGCCGGAGGAGCGCCGCGCGCTCGAGGAGGCGGCGAAGCCGCGGCTGTCGGCGGAGGAGCGGACGGAGATCGCGCGGCAGATCGAGGACCTCGGGCAGGACGATCTGGAGACGCGCGAGCGCGCCGAGGGGCGGCTCAGGGCCTTCTCGCTGGCGGTGGTCGAGACGCTCGAGGAGCGGCTGAAGAAGGAGCCGGACGCCGAGGTGAAGGCGCGGCTGGGGCAGATACGCCGTTCGATCAAGATCCCCCGCGCCGCGTGGATGGGGGAACTCGCGCCGCTGGTGATGACGGTGCTCCCCGGGGAGGGATGGCCGCTTCCCGCCCAGACGAGCTCGAACGAGCGGAGCGCGAGCGCCTGCCTCAAGGTGATCGCCACGGCCCAGGCGGACTTCCGCGCGAACGACCGCGACGGCAACAAGGTCCAGGATTTCTGGACGGGCGACATCGCGGGGCTCTACTGCATCTACACCCAGGGCGACGCCAAGAAGGATGCGAACAAGCTGATCGAGCTCTCGGTGGCGGCGGCCGATGCGGCGCCGCTCGACGCGGGGGCGGACGGGGGGCTCCATCTGGGGATCGAGGGCTTCGCCGTCCGGGCCCC
>JAHFOZ010000505.1 GCA_023261405.1 Planctomycetota bacterium | reverse complement strand
TATTCCGAGACGCCTGCCGCCGTGTTGCTGACGCCTCCGTCGCGGTTCGAACTGAGGATGCCCATCCACTGGGGCAGGATCGACGGGATGAAGAAGAAGACGTGGTCAGGGTCGCCCGGGAAGTGGTACGCCACATAGATCTCGGAACCGCCGCCGGTGGTGTCCTGCCAGGCGACGATGGGCACGTCGATGGGCTGGCCGCCCGGGTCGGGGTGATGGACGAGCGTGACGCGGGTGATCGCCAGGGAAACGTTTGTGGACTCGCCGGAGTTCCGGCTCACCCCGCCGCCGCTGGCGGATCCGACGGTGACAATCACGGTGGCGTTGATGGGGTCGATGAAGGAATGGTCCAGCTCCTTCCAAGCCTGAGCGGTGGCGGACCACACCTTCAGGTAGATCTCGATGTTGCCGCTGGTGTCGTCCTGCCAGGCGATGTAGATGTCATTGGTGCTCGTGGCCAGCGCGATGGCGGGTTTCACGGACTTTCCGGGATTGCTGCTGACCCCGCCGCCCTTGGAGGACCCGCCGTAGTCGAGCCACTCGAAGCCGTTCCAGTACCGCATGTAGATTTCAAAGTTCCCCGAGGTGTCGTCCGCCCAGGCCACGTAGGGGTTGCCGCCGCCCTCGATGGCGAGCGCCGGCCGGTCGGAAACCTTCGCCGTGTTGGAGATGCCGCCGCCGGAGGAGGACATGTCGAGCTCGAGGAAGGGGTCGACGACGATCGGGTAGGCGGCGCCCGCGGCGAACCCGGCGGGCACCTCCAGGACGATGCGGCCGTTCTCATATCCCGGGTCGAGGTCGACGCGCTTTCCCGCGGCGTCGATGGCCACGGCCGAATGGTAGGCGAGCTTCGTCCCGCTCTCGGGGTCGGCGAAGAGGAGGCCGCCGCTGGCGAGAGTCAGGTCGCGCCATCCTTCGCCGTGGCGGGGGACGCGGATGACCGGCCCGGGGAAGTCGGTTTCGACGTCGATGTTCACGCGGAGGGGGCCGGGGCCGAGGGGGCGGGGGATGCGGAAGAGCTGCTCCGCGCGGCGATTCTCGAAGACGTACTCCTCGGTGAGTCCGGAGCGTTCGATGGCGGCCTTTCCGAAGGCGGGGTGGGAGACGGCACCGCCTCCGGCGGGGAGGGCGATGCCGGCCTGCTCGAGGGAGGCGGCCCGGAGGCGGACGAACCGGTCGCCGGCCTGGAAGTGGAGGCCCGCGGCATCGGCCCGGGCGGAGTAGTTCTCGGCGCGGATGTCGAGGCCTCCGTCCTTGAAGTCCTCGAAGGTGCGGTAGGTCGACTTGGCCTGCTCGATCTTCCTTTCGGTGCCGGCATCACGCGCCGGGAGAGCGGCGGTCGTGTCCCCGGCCTGCGGGGCGTGGACGGAGCCGGCAGGCGGGCGCTGAGCGGGGGCTTCGGGGCGCAAGAGGATTCCTGCGGCGATCAGCGCGACCAGGGCACCGCACATCGAGGCGAAGGCAAGGGCCTTGCGGTTCATGGATGGTTCCTCACATGGTTCCGATGTATTGAATGAATCCTTCTCCCGTAGATCACGATGATACCGCATCATCACGAATAGTCAATGAATCATGAACGGCCGGTCCTGTTCATTGTTTGTTGACAGGTCCGGGGGTATGGATATAATTTTCCGATCCACTCGGCACGGGGCCCGGAGAGGGCGCAAAGGCTATTTAAGGACCGCTCGGGATGCGCAAGACGCTGGTCGTGATGGCTGTGGCCTTGGTCGCCTCCGCTGCCCCTGCGTGGGCGCAGGACTTCGGCGTGGAGTGGATCGACCGGGTCAGCCACGAACTCCAGCAGGAGCGCGGCCCCCTCAAGCCCAAGGCGGTGGACTTCCATGCGCTGGGCGGCGTGGCATACTATTACGACAGCAACGTGTTCCTCGAGGAGGACAACGAGGATTCGGATTCGGTGATCATCCCCTTTGCGGGCGGCCGGTTCGAGTACGCGGAGCCCCGGTTCGCGATCGAAGCGGACCTCCTCGCCAACTACAAGTATTACTCCGACCTGGATGACGCGCGGGACGACGAGCAGCGCTTCTACGTGCACGCGCGCCAGGCGGATTCCCGCTACGCGTTCGATATCACGCAGATCGTGCAGCGCGTCAGCGATCCGCTGGACAGCGTGTTCCTGGAGCGCGTGAGTCGGGTCGTGTCCAACACGGTCCCGACCCTGGCGGTCGACATCAACTCCGTCGTGGCGTTGGAAGCGGGAGCAAACTACCAGATCGTGCGCTTCGAGGACGACCTGATCGGGAATTCCTCGGACAACGACTTGTTCCGGGTCGAAGGGGCCCTGGTGTATCGGACGAAGTGGGGCCTCAACCTGGTGGCCCAGGGCGGGTACTTCAACGTTGCGTATGCCAACGAACAGGTGGCCGGCGCGGCCCCGGACAGCTTCGGCTACTTTGGGCACGGGGGCATCCGGGGGGAACTCCTGCCCCGGCTCCAGGCCGACATCCTGGTGGGCTGGGCGAGCGTGGAGTCGGATTACTTCCTGGGGACCAATGTGGACAGGAACGATGACTCCGGGAGCGCGGTCGTGCACCTGCGCTACGAAGCCTCGGAGCGGGTCGTCTTCACGGGCGATTATACCCGCATGTATACCTTCGGAGTGCAGGGAGACCCCTGGCAGCGGGTGAACGCCGTCCGAGTGGGCGGGCAGTTCCAGGCGACGGACGAGTTCCTCCTGAAAGTGCGCCTCCAGGCGGATAATGCCGACTCCGCCCTGGGGGTCGAGCGCGATTACATCGCCGCGGGCGCCTCGGCGAGCTACAAGCTCTTCACCTACCGGGGCTTGACGGGTCCCGCGTCGGCGATCCTGGAAGCCGGCGGCACCTGGCGCACGGGCGAAACCTCCGGCAACGTGGCCAGCAGCGTCGACTTCGATGGCTTCATCATCCACGTCGGTCTGGCGCTGAATTATTAGCTCGCAGTTCCGGGCTCACCGCCTGTAGCAGGACAAACCCGATCGCGTGCGGGGGCAACCCTCTGCACGGGTGCCACGAGCTGCCGGCCGCCCTAATTCGACAGCACGAAGCCGAACTGCGCGATCACGTCCTCGTACCCTGGGCCGACGTCGATATCGCCCCTGCGCCAGGTGACGCCCAGTTCGAACAGCACCTGGCTGCTATGCTTCCATCCCGCCGAGGCTCCCACGCTCAGGGAGTCGGTGCTGTATTTCGAAGCGCTCACGACGTCATACTGCGCCCGGGCGCGCAGGCTCAAGGCCGGCGTTGCCTCGAACTCGACGATCCCGGTGCCCCGGTTCAGCAGTTGGAAGGGGTCAGGGAACCCGTGCGAGAAGGTGAAGAGGCGTGCGTAATCGGCATACACCGTGAACTGCGGGGTCGCCTCCAGCCGCAGGTGGAATTCGGCCTCGGCCGTGGTCCTGTCGTCATCCGTCCCCGGGGGGGTGTCATCCGCCTTCAGGCGGCTCCAGCCCGCCTCGGCCTCGAGACGGACCGACGATTGCACCTGGCCCCGCACCCCGCCCCGACCGTAGATGCCGTCCGAGTCCGAGGGGGAACTGGCGGCGTAGCGGTAGTCGATCCCCAGGTAGCCCATCTTCGCGAAGAGGTCATATCCCGCGCTGTTGCGGAAGATGAGGGAGAGGTCGGCGCGCGTCGTCAGGTTGTCCAGGTGCTCGAAGTCCTCGTCGAGCATCCTCACGATCTGGAGGTCCGCCGCCGCCTCAACCGTCAT
>JAHFOZ010000504.1 GCA_023261405.1 Planctomycetota bacterium | reverse complement strand
CATTCTGCCGGCCCTCGCGAAGACGGGTTTCCGCATCCTCCTCGAGCCCGGCCGCTTCATCGTGGGGAACGCCGGGATCCTCGTCACCCGGGTGCTCTACATCAAGGAGTCCGGGGAGAAGAAATTCGTGATTTGCGACGCGGGAATGAACGATTTGATCCGTCCTGCTTTATACAGCGCGTATCACCGGATCTGGCCGGTCCGGACGGACCCGGGACATTCGGGGGAGGTCCCGGACGAGGAGCAGTGGACGGGGCCCGCGGTCGTCTCGGACGTCGTGGGGCCCATCTGCGAGAGCGGCGACTTCTTCGCCAAGGAGCGGAGGCTGCCGCCCCTCAAGCGGGGGGACCTGCTGTGCGTCTTCTCGGCCGGGGCGTACGGGTTCGCGATGGCGTCGAACTACAACTCGCACCCGCGGCCCTGCGAGGTGATGGTGGCCGGGAGGGACGCGAGGGTGGTGACCGCCCGCGAGACGATGGACGACCTGCTGCGGCAGGAGAGGATCGAGACATTTTCGTTGACATAGGTCCGGCGACGGCGAGAATCGAAGGGATTCCGCTTCGGGGAGAACTGGCATGATGAAGCGTCTGGCACTGGTGTCGCTCACGGCGGTCCTGGCCTGCTCCATTTCCGCAGGGCAGGACGAGTCCTTCGGCGACAAGGTCCGAGGTCTGCTGGCCGAGGGCATGGACCTCTACAAGCGGGGCAAGTACCAGGAAGCCTCCGTGAAGTTCGAGGAGGCCTTCCAGATGCAGCCCTCGAGCGACCAGGTCTACGCCTTCATCAAGCGGGCCGGGGACGACCTCGTGGCCGGCATGATGAACTCGCCCGAGCGGAAGATGCAGGACGTGGGCCGGCGGCTCATGGAGCTGGCCAAGCCCGGCGAGCCGCTGCGGGAGAAGAAGGAAGTCGTCCTCAAGTACATCGAGGACCTCAAGTCCCCCAGCCACGAGATCTGGAGGAACGCCTTTTTCCACCTGAAGAACTTTGGCCCCTACTGCGTGCGGTTCGTGATGCCCGCGCTGGCCGACAAGCAGGGCGACATCTACCGCTCCCGCGTGATCCTGCTCCTCACGGAAATGGGCATCGACTCCTCGCAGGCGGTCATCGAGGCCCTGGACTCCAAGAACGAGTTCGTCCGCCAGCAGGCGGCCATCATCCTGGGCAACGCCAAGGACGAGCGGGCCATCCCCGCCCTCAAGCGCGTCATCGAGGACGGGAAGGAGCTCCCCGAGGTCAAGAAGTTCGCCAACGAGGCGCTCCGCAAGATCATCCGCGACGTCAAGGAGGCCTCCGCCTGGAAGCCGGCCACGGACTACTACTACGAGCTGGCGATGAAGTACTACTACAGCCACTCGGCGGCGATCATCGCCTGGCAGCGCTCGTACCTCATCTGGAAGTGGGACGCCGAGAAGGACGTCCTCACGGAGCGCAAGGTCGCCCGCATGGTCTACAACGAGCAGCTGGCCGAGGAGGCCCTCTTCGACCTGCTCACGCTCAAGGCCGACCATGTCGACCAGGCCACGGGGCTCTCCGCCTGGAGCCTCCTGGCCTGCGTGCAGTTCGCCATGGCCCTCGAGGCCCGCGCCGCGGTGGACGCCGCGCTCGACGCCATGCGCGTGGACCAGCTGGACAAGGCCGGCCTGCTCCGCCTCATCCGCGAGACGGAAGGGATGAGCGAGGCCTCCGGCGAGGAGCTGAAGAAGACCATCGAGGGCGCGGCCGACGTGAACGCCGTGGCCGGGGCCGTCACGAAGTACTTCGACCGGATGGCCAAGGTGATCCGCGCCAACGTCGTGGCGCAGCTTCCGGGCAAGAAGCACCTCTACGAGGCGCTCTCCCGCTGCCTCACCGACGGCAACTACCTGGTCGCCAAGAGCTGCATCGAGGCGATCGAGGAGATGGGCCGGCAGGAGGACCTCCCCGCCCGGCCCGTGGTCACCGAAGGCGGCCAGGCCTCGGCGGAGAACAAGGAGCCCGTCGCGGGCGCGGGCGCCGCGCCGCCGCAGCACGGAACGCTGGGCTACCCCCTCATCGAGGCCCTGACGAGCGAGGACAAGCGCGTCCGCTACGCCGCCGCCAAGGCCATGGCCACCCTCAACCCCCAGCGCCTCAAGCTGGGCATGGAGCTCGTGATCCCGAACCTCATCGATGCGCTCGGCGAGCAAGCGGTCCGCGTGGCGCTCGTGGTGTATGACGTGAAGGACGACAACGACCGCAACTTCATGAACGGCTTCAAGAAGGCCCTCCAGGGGATCAACGTCTTCCCCGTGGTGGTCACCAGCGGCGCGGAGGGCATCGTCAAAGCCAAGCAGTTCCCCACCGAGGACGTGATCATCCTGCAGCGGAAGATCTGCAGCCAGGTCTACTTCCGCCAGGCCGACACCTCCAAGCCCATCGTCGAGACCGTCTTCGACACCCTGCGCGACGACGTGCGCACCCGGAACATCCCGCGCATCGTGCTGGGCGACACCGACGCGGAGGTGACCGACGCCAAGAAGGAGTACGAGGAGAAGGGCACCGCCTCGGGCGTCATCGGCAAAGGCGTGAACCCGCTCGACCTCAAGGCGATGCTCGAGAAGATTTTCGACTCCCCCGAGTCGCAGAAGGACTCCAAGGACAGGGCCAACGAGATCGCGAAGGCCGCCGCGGAGACCTTCGCGCACATCGATCCCTCGAACACGCTCTATCCCTACCGCGACGCGGTGGAGGGGCTCCGGAAGACGCTGGACCTCACGGTGCTGCGCGAGGACTTCATCCGCATCCCCGCGGCCCAGGCCCTGGGGCACTTCGGCGACCAGCGTGCCATCGACACGCTCTCCAACGTGCTGGCGGAGAAGGACGCCGACGCCGAGCGGGCCGCGCGCCAGAAGGCCGTGCGCCTGGCCTGCGTCAAGGCCCTTTCCCAGGTCTTCAAGAAGACCGGCGTGACGCCCGTCGAGGCCGTGTTCGCCTCCCTCAAGAAGAACCTGAAGGACGGCGACTACGACATCGAGTTTACCTGCGCCGAGGCCCTGGGCAACGCCATCCTCACCGCCGCGCAGCGCCTCGAGCTCGCCAAGGAACGCCGCATCGTCCGCGACAGCGTCACGGCGGAGGATCCGTAGACCCGAGCAAGCATTCGAGAAGAGCCCCGGGGAGAGATCCCCGGGGCTTTTTTATTGTCCCCATCGTCAATGACTCAATCCCATCGCCTTGAGGAAGCTCCCGGCCTCCTTCGCGTCGTCGAAGACGAACACTCAGGTCATGCCCGGGTCGCCGCGCGGCTTCATCACCACGGTGCGCGATCCGGAGGCGACGGTGACGGGGCGGTCGCCCAGGAGCACCGGGGTGTAGAGCACCGAGTGGCTGAGGATGCGCCCGGCGGCGTTCTTCTGCACCGTCCAGCAGAAGACTTTCGCCTTCCGGTTCCAGAGGCAGCCGCCCGTGAACTCGTAGCCCAGCGCGCGGAGGTCGTGGGTGCAGGGGTCGTGGGGCACGCGCTTTCCGAACATCGTCTCGAGCGCGGGGACGCCCGCCGGGCTGCAATTCGCGCAGAGGCACACCGTGTCGGGATCGGCGTCCCCGCAGAAGCCCTCGCGCGTGCGCTCGTGCTCGGCTACCGCCGCGGCGGCCACGGAGGCGGGGGACTCGCGGGGCGGCGTCACGAGGAGCGCCCCCAGCACGATGAAGATCCCCGCGGCGGCGGCGATCCGCCCCCAGCGCGGGGAACGGC
>JAHFOZ010000078.1 GCA_023261405.1 Planctomycetota bacterium | reverse complement strand
GGAGCTGGAGCTTCACGAGCTCCTCGTCCGGCTGCTTCGAGAGGTCGATGCCCTTGAGCGCCTTCACGCCCTCGTAGGTGATCTTGTAGACGCGGCCGTTGGTCCGATCATGGGGCTTGAGCTGGTGGCAGGGGAGCTGGTCGTACCAGTCGCAGACGAAGACGCCGCCGTCGGGGCCGGTCTGGAGGCTGAGGCCGCGGTACCACTTGTCCTCGCTGTTCATGAAGCCGGTGCCGCGGTCCTCGCCCTTGGCCGGCTGGTCGTGGGGCCCGAACTTGGCGGTGTAGCCGGATTTCTGGCGCTCCAGCCAGTCCGCATGGATCTTGTTGGCATGGATGTTGTTCATGAAGATCTGGTTGCGGTACTGCTCGGGGAAGTTGTCGCCCAGGTAGATCATGGAGCCGGCGAACGCGGCGGCGAAATGATTGTGCGTCCGGATCGTCTGGATGTCGGCGTAGGTGTGCGGGTTCTCGTGCTGGCCCCCCTGCCTCTTGTAGCGGCCGCCGAGGGCCACGTGGTAGAGGTGGGGGATCACGCAGGCCGTGATGAACGCCTGGCCCTGGTCGTTGAAGTCCACGCCCCACTGGTTCGAGCCGCCCTCGGCGAAGACCTCGAAGACGTGCCTTGTGGGGTGATAGCGCCACACGGCCGCGTTCACCTTCTGTCGCTCGGCGTCCGGCGTGCCGGGCTTGCCGACCTTGGACTGGGTGAAGACGCCCTGGCAGCCGTAGAGCCAGCCGTCGGGGCCCCAGACGAAGCTGTTCATCGTCTCGTGGGTGTCGTGGGCCCCCCAGCCGTCCAGGAGCTTCACGGGCTCGCCATCGGGCACGTCGTCGCCGTCCTTGTCGGGGATGAAGAGGAGGTGGGGAGGCGTGCCCACCCAGACGCCTCCGAAGCCCACCTGGATGCCGGTGGCGAAGTTGCCCTTGTCCCAGAAGAGCTTCTTCGTGTCGAACTTCCCGTCGCCGTCCGTGTCCTCGAGGATCGTGATGCGGTCGTGGCCCTCGGCCTTCCAGTCCGGGTAGGAGAGGTTCTCGAGCACCCAGAGGCGGCCGCGGGCGTCCATCGCGTAGCCGATCGGCTGCACGATCTCGGGCTCCGAGGCGAAGACCTGGACCTTGAAGCCCGGCGGGACCTTCATGAGCGAGGCGGTCTCGTCCGGCTTGTGGTAGGTGCCGGGGGACGGAGTCTTGTTGAGCGGTTGCTGCTGCTGAGCCGCGACCGCAAGGGCGGCGACGAAGAGGGTGGAGAGGGCGGCGAATCTCATAAAGGGTTCCTCCGGCCGGCCGACGCGCGGCGGCCCGCACCCTAATGGAACGACCCGCGCGCAAAGACCGTGAGATAATTATTCGAGTCGGATCACTCCTTCAGGATCGCGCGCAGGCCGCGCACCAGGCGCCCGATCCCCTCGGCGGCCGTGGACTTCTCGAGCGAGCCGTAGGCCATCCGGAGGGTGCACCCGCCGAGCCCGAAGGTGGTCCCGGGGATCGCGGCGACCCGGTGCTCCGCGACGAGGCGACGGACGACGTCGAGCGGGTCGAGCGACGACTTGAGGCGGAGGAGGAAGTAGAAGGCTCCATCGGCCCGGGGCACGGTGCAGAGGTCGCGGATCCCCTCCAGCTCGCGGAGCGCGATCCCACGCACCTCGGCGATCTTCTCCAGCTTCCCGCGGCAGTACGCGGCGCCCGCCTTGAGCGCGCCCAGGGCGGCGTACTGCGAGATCACGGGCGGGCAGATCAGGTTGGTGTCTTGGATCTTCCGGACGGCGTCGAGGAGGGGCGCGGGGAGGACCATGTAGCCGATGCGCCAGCTCGCGAAGCCGTAGGCCTTCGAGAAGGAGTAGAGCGAGATCGTGTGCGCGGCGCTTCCGGGGATTGAGCCGGGGGAGAAGTGCGTTGCGCCGCCGTACAGGAAGTATTCGTAGGCCTCGTCGTGGATGTGGAAGATCCCGCGCGAGCGGCAGAGTTCGTTCACCTCCCGGAGCGCCGCTTCCGGATACACCGCGCCGGAGGGGTTGTTCGGGGAGACCGTCACCACCGCGCGCGTCCGGTCGGTGAGCGCCCCGCGGATCGCGTCGAGGCGGAGCTGGAAGTCTTCGTCCGTGGCGACCGGGACGGGCCTGCATCCCGCGATCGCGACCGCCATCTCGTGGTTGAAGTAGTAGGGCGCCTGGAGGACGATCTCGTCGCCGGGATCGGCGATCGCGAGGACCGCGTTCAGGAACGCCATGTTGCCGCCCGCGGTGACGACCACGGGGTTCTCAGGGCCGACGGCGATCCCGTTCTCCGCGTGAAGTTTCCCGCGGAGCATCTCGAGCAGGGCCGGCACGCCCTCGACCGCCTTGTACTTGTGGTTCTGCGGGTCCTCGTGGAAGCGCGCGATCTCGTCGATGGCCTCGCGCGGCGGGCCGTAGTGGACGACGCCCTGGCCCAGCGAGATCGTCCCCGGCACGGCGCGGACGAGGTCGCCAACCACGGGGATGATCGGGGACTGGACGGCCTCCATGCGCAGGGACTGGCGCATCGTATCCTGCCGCCCCTACTTCGAAAGCGCGGCGATGCGGCGGGTGAGGAACTGGCGAACCGCGGGGATCTTCACCTTCGGGAGGAGCGTGACGGCGCGGTCCTTGTCGGCGGCCACGAGCGGCTCGAGCCCGTACCAGAGGAGGAGCGGGAGGTTTACGTCCTCGGGGTCCTCCACGCGCGCGGCGAGGCGCTCCGCGAGCGGCCACTGGAAGGCCGGGGGCACCCGCTGGACGGCGGAGGCGAGCTCGAGGCGCACCGGCGCCGCGGGCTCCGTCGCGGCCAGGTCCACCAGACGGCTCGCGAGGGCCTCCGTGGGCTTGCAGGTGTCGACGGAGAGGCGCACCGCCCAGCCGCGCACGTGCGGGTCCGCGTGTCCGAGGAGTTCGAGGAGCAGCTTTTCGTCCAGGGCCCCCGCGGCGTGGAGCGTCCAGAGGGCGCGGAGCTTGCGGGTGGCGTCGGGATTCTCGCGGAGGATGGCGGCGAGCGCCGGCACGGTCGTGGGGGCGAGCTTCCCCGCCGCGGCGCGCTCCTGGAGGAGGCGCCGCGCGTGACGGACCCACCAGTCGTTCTTGTGGAGCTGGAGCTTCACGAGCGCCTCGTCGGACGCCGCGGCGAGGTCGGGGTGCTGCGGCGTCGCCTTCCCGTAGGTGATCTTGTAGATGCGGCCGTTGCTGCGGTCGCAGTGGTCGTAGTCGTGGCACTCGCCGGTGTCGGACCAGTCGGTGATGAAGACGCCGCCGTCGGGGCCGCAGACGAGCTCCAGTCCGCGGAACCAGGGGTCGTTGGCGTGGAGGAAATCCCTGCCGTGGCGGGCGAGCATGCCGGAACCCTTGGGCTCGAGGAGGTCGTTCGAGATGCGGTTGCCGTGGAGGTTGTGGGTGAAGAGGGTGTTGCGGTAGGCGTCGGGCCAGTTGTCGCCCAGGTAGACGAGGGCGCCCACGTGGGCATGGCCGCCCCCCGCCCCGTCGTGCGCGCCCTTGCCGCCGCGCGAATCCGTCCAGGCGGTCCCCGTGGCCCAGTGGATGTGGTCGGCGGGGCTCTCCATGAGGCCGTAGGCGTGGGGGTTCGTGTCCTGACCGAACATGCGCTGGAAGCGCGCGCCGGGGACCACGGTCCAGAGGTGCTTGATGACGCAGTTGGTGATGAACATCCGGCCCCAGTCGTCGTAGTCGAGGCCCCAGGGGTTCGTGGTGCCGTGGGCCACGACCTCGAAGGCGCGCGTGACGGGGTGGAAGCGCCACACGCCGCAGTTCATGAAGACGCGCTCCTCCGGGGGCGTGCCGGGCTTCCCGACCCTCGAGTTCGAGAGGATGCCGTTCATCCCGTAGAGCCAGCCATCGGGGCCCCACTTGGGTCCGTTGATCACGTTGTGCTTGGCCTTGAGGTCCCAGCCGTCGAGGACGACCTCGGGCGGGCCGTCGGCCACGTCGTCGCCGTTTCGGTCGGGGAGGAAGAGGAGGTTGGGGGCGGCCGTGAGCCAGGCGCCGCCGAAGCCGACCTCGATGCCGGAGAGGTTGGCCAGGTTCCCGGCGAAGACCTTGCGGGAGTCGAAGGAGCCGTCGCCATCGCTGTCCTCGAAGATGAGAATGCGATCGTGGCCGGGCTTGCCGTCCGTGATCCACGTGGGATAGGTCTGGGTCTCGACCACCCAGAGGCGGCCGCGGTCGTCCGTGGTGATGCCGATGGGCTGGACGACGTCGGGCTCGCCGGCGAAGAGGAGGGCGCGGAAGCCCTCGGGCATCTCGAAGTGCTTCGCCGCCTCCTTCGGGGGGCGCGGGGCGTCCGGCGGAGCCGCCTGCAGCGCGAGCCCTTCGACCAGGCTCAGCGCAAGGACCCGGAGGGCGGGGAGAGTCATCATGGCCTCGGAGTATATTCCTTTCCCGGGGAAACGGATACGCTTGCGAAGTTCTGATCTGTACAAGCTGCCGCGGCCGGGGTAAACTTCGTCCGATGGAAATAAAACCTCCCGTCATCCAGATCGCGCTCGACTATGCCACGGTGGAAGAGGCGCTGGCCATGGCCGCGATCGGCGTGCAGGCGGGCGTGGACTGGCTGGAGGCGGGGACCCCGCTCATTGTCAACCAGGGCGCGGGCGCGATCGGGAAGCTGAAGAGGGCCTTCCCTGATTATCCCGTGCTGGCCGACTACAAGACGATGGACTCGGGCGGCAAGAACGTGTCCCTCACCAAGGCGCAGGGCGCGCAGGTGATGACCGTCTGCGGCAACGCGCCGGACGAGACGATCAAGTCGGCGGTGGCGGTCTCGCGCGAGACAGGGGTCTGGGTCGTGGTGGACCTGATCGGCGTGAAGCACCCGGGGGCGCGGGCGTGGCAGTGCGCGGAGTGGGGGGTGAACATGATCTACCTCCACTACGGGGCCGACCAGCGGCGCGCCGACGCGTCGCGCGACTCGGTGCAGTGGCTTGAGGAGGTGATGTCGGCCGTGCCGATTCCCATCGGGGTGGGGACCTTCGGCGCGGAGGACGCGGTGCGGGCGGTCCAGAGGGGGGCCTCGCTGGTCGCGATCGGCCACCCGGTGATCAGCGGGCTCGAGCCGCTCAAGGACCTCACTGACTTCGTGCAGAAGGTGCGCGCGGCGTACAGGCCGCGCGCCTGAGGCGCCTCACTTCTTCCCGATCGCGCGCTCCAAGACCTTGAACATCGCCTGGGTACCCAGGCGACCCTCGCCGCTTTGCTGGTTCTCCCCGAAATACTGCTGCGCGAGGGTCGTGCCCTCGAGGGAGAGCCCCAGGCGCTTCGCCGCGTCCTGGACGATGCGCAGGTCCTTCTGGATCAGGTCCACCATGAAGCCGGGGGCGAAGTCCCCCCTGGCGATGCGGGAGCCCAGCTTGTCGAGGGCCCAGGATCCGCCGGCGCCGGGGGTGAGGGCCTCGACGACGAGGGCCGGGGCTATCCCCGAGAGGCGCGCGAGGTGGAGGGCCTCGCAGATCCCCATCATGTTGAGGGCGCAGAGGATCTGGTTGCAGGCCTTGACGGTCTGGCCGGCGCCCTGCGGGCCGCAGTGGGTGATGCGCTTGCCCAGGACGTCGAAGAGTTCGCGGGCCCGCTCGAGGTCCGTCCGGCCGCCGCCCACGAGAATGGAGAGCGTGCCTTCGCGGGCGCCGACGTCGCCGCCGGTGACGGGGGCGTCGAGGAAGGCGATGCCTTTCGCCGCGAGCGCCTGGCCGGCGCGGCGGGCGGTCTCCGGGGCGATGGTGCTCATGTCGATGAAGAGGGCGCCTTTCGCGGCGGAGTGGACGGCGCCGTCCTTCCCGAGGAGGACCTCCTCGACGTCGGGCGAGTCGGTGACGATGGAGATCACGATCTCATTGCCTTCGGCGGCGGCGCGGGGCGTGGCGGCGGGGCGGGCGCCCAGCGCGACGAGGGGTTCCGCCTTCGAAGCCGTGCGGTTGTAGACGGCGACCTTGTGGCCGGCCTCGATGAGGCGTCTGGCCATCGAGAAGCCCATGATGCCGAGGCCGATGAAGCCGACGGTGCGGGGCATGGGGCGGCTCCTGAATCCGTTCGTCCGGGGGCCCAGGGAAACGTTGGGCCGCTCCCGTTATAGTCGAGGGCCGGTCCGATGGCAACGGAATGACGGGGAAGACCGGATGGGGATCTTCTCTCGCGGGCGGGTTGATGTGATAAAGTAAAGGGTTTACTTTATCTATCTCGGGAGGGCGTCGGGGAGGCCGCCGTCCACGGTGAGGACGCTGCCGGTGGTGTAGCGGGAGCGGTCGGACGCGAGGAAGAGGGCGGCTTCGGCGACGGCCTCGGGGGGGATAGGGCCCACCTTCAGGAGGTTGCGCTTCCGGTACTCCTCGAGCTGCGCCTCCTCCGAAATCCCCTTCTGCGCGGCGCGCTCGCGGACCATCGTGCGGATCATCGGGGTGTCGATGAAGTCGGCGTTGAAGTAATTCACGCGGATGCCCGCGGGGCCGAGCTCGAGGGCGAGGCAGCGGGCGAGGTGGGCGACCGCCGCCTTGGAGCTGGCGTACGCGGCGTTCTCGAGCGGCGCCGAGAAGGCGGCCTTGGAGGCGTTCAGGATGATCGTCCCGCCCCCCTGCGGCTTCATGATCCGCACCGCCTCCCTCACGGCCAGGAAATAGCCGGTCAGGTTCACGTCGAAGTGCCGCTGCCAGGTGGAGAGCTCCGTACCCTCGAACGGGCCGGGCTGCACGAAGCCGGCGTTGCAGACGAGGATGTCCAGGCCGCCGAACTCCAGCACGGCGCGCTCGAAGGCCCCGGCCGTCCCCCGCTCGTCGCGGGCGTCGGCGCGGAGGCCGATCGCGCGCCGGGGGTCGCCGACCGCGTCGCCGATCTCCCGGGCGACCCGCGAAACGGCATCGCCGTCCAGGTCGGTCAGGACGACATGGCCGCCTTCCTGCGCAAACCGCAGGGCGATGGCGCGCCCGATCCCCGAGGCGGCGCCGGTGACGAGGGCGACGCGGCGCGCGAGCTCCTTCTCGGGCTTCCGGAGGGCCGCCAGGTCGAGGGGCCAGTACTCGAACTCGAAGGCGCTCGCCTCCTCCAGGAAGCGGAACTGGTCCACCGTCTCGGCGGCCACCAGGACGCGGGCGACGTGCCGGTAGCAGCCGGAGGCGACCTCCGCGGCGCGCTTGTCCTTCGCGGCGGCGACGATCCCGATCCCCGGGAGGATGACGATGCGGGGCGCAGGGCCGAGCATCTCGTGGCCCCGCGCGTGCTTGGCGAACGAGAGCCGGTAGTCCTCCTCGAAGACTTCGACCTCCGCCCAAAGTTTCGCTTCCGCCTCGGCCTCCGGCAGGGAGGCGAGGTCCGCGTCGACGTGGAGGGGCTGGCGGCCGCAGCGCAGGATGTACTCGGGGGCGGACATGCCGCGCCGGCTCACCTGCCGGGCGAGGTCGGAGCCGGCGAAGCGCAGGGCCTCCTCCGAGTCGTCCACGTGGAGCAGCACCCGGCGCGGCTTGGAAAGCCTCCCCCGGAGCGGTGGGAGGAGCCGGCGGAGGACCTCCCGGCGGCGGTCGGGCGCGACGGCGGGGTGGCGGCGGCGGTCGAGCGGGTCCCGGCCCGCCCGGGCGCGGCCGAGATATTCCTCCGCCCGACCGAGGATCGCGTGGAGGGAATCGTAGCACTCCTTCGGGTCCTTCCCCCAGGTCACCAGGCCGTGCTTTCCGAGAACGATGCCGCGGGCCTTCCCGAGATCGCCCAGCGACTGCACCGCCTTGGCCAGGGGGAACCCGGGCCGGACGTACCCGACGTAGCGCACCTCGTCGCCCAGCGCCTCCCGGACCAGCGCATCCTTCTTCGTCGTGTCGGTGAGCGCCTGGGTGGCGAAGTCGAGCGTGTGGACGACGCAGGCGTGCGGGATGAAGGCGTGGATGGGGGCCTGCACGGACGGCAGGGGCGCGCGCACGTCGATCAGGCACGAGGCGGTGAAGTCGCTCATCTCCTCCTCGGTCATGGACGACCGGTGGGCCAGGAGGCGGACGCCGTCGAGCCGGAGCGGGGAGAGCGTCGCCCGGGTCAGGTCGGGCAGGTAGACCCCGGAGCCCTTCACCCAGAGGACATCGATGTCCCGCCCGGCGAAATCCTGCTCGCGGCGCTTGAGGGACACGCCTCCGCCGCCGGCCTGGAACAGCGAGGGGTCGGCGCCGACGAGATGGGCGAAGTAGAGGAGGCGATCGATCGGGTCGGGCAGGCCGGAGGCGAGCGCATCGTCCCAACGGTAGTCCACGCGGAGACTATATACCACAAAGTCGGCGGACCCTTGTGGTAAAATCCGGACCGTCATGGCCGACGCGCCCACCGGTCCTCCGCGCACGGAGATCCACCTCCGGGACCGCGACTACACGCTCTACCTGAAGAGGCGGGGCGTCTACACGATCCTCGTCCCCGCGGGGCGCCACTCGGATTCGCTCCTCGGGGTGCTGGTGGAGACGTTCCTGAAGAAGCCCGGCTATCTGGCCGTGGACCTCTCGCGCCTGGACGCGGTGACGCTCCCTCTGGTGCGGGCGCTGTGCGAGTACGCGGCCGGCTTCGGGCCCGCCGAGGGGCGCGTGGTGCTCCTGCATCCGCCCGACAAGATACGGAACCTCGTCAAGCTCATGGGCCAGCAGGACCATCTGCCCGTGGCGCTCTCGGAGGGGGACCTCGAAGGGACGCCGGAGCAGGTCGAGGAGCGGCTGCGCCGGGGGCAGGAACGGATCCAGCTTGCGCGGACGATGCTCCAGTCGAACCCCTGCTGGCAGCTCGTCGACCCCGAATCGCGCTGGCTCTGCCCCTTCTGCGTGACGTTCCGGCCGGACGTGCGGTTCGTGGCGAAAGGGGCGCCGACCCTGACCGTGGTCGAGGGGATCGCGCGCCACCTGTCCTCCGAGTGCAGCACGTACACGGAGGGATCCACGGACGGGTGGCCTTTCGAGGTGCTGGAGCGGGTGGTGACCCGGGCCGCCGCCGGCGAGAAGACCGACACGAAGGCGCTCCTGGCGCGGGCGGAGTTCTCGAGGCTGGCGCCGGGCCTCCATCCCGAGGCCGCGCCCCTGGGAGCCCCCGACGAGCGGCGTCGGCGTCTCCTCCCGACGGTCGCCCCCCTGATTCCCGGATGCACCGCGGAGATCTGCTACCGCGCGGCCCCGAAGGTGAGCGGGGACTTCTACGATTTCGTGCGCCTCCAGGACGGAAGGGTGGCGGTCGTGGTGGGGGACGTGTCCGGCCATGGGATCGAGGCGGGGGTCTTCATGGGCATGGCGAGGAAGACGTTGAGCCTGCGCCTCCGGGAGTCGGCGGACCTGGGGGAGGCGCTGCTCCGCGCCAACGACGACCTCTGCAGCGAGCTGGAGGGGGAGAGCTTCGTGACGGCGGCGGTCGCGGTGATCGACGGGGAGAAGCGGGAGATCTCGATCGCCCGGGCGGGCCACCCGGCGCCCTTTCTCGTCCGGGTGGGCCCTCCGCCGACGGTCGAGCGGGTGGAGTCCGCGGGGCCGGTGCTGGGCCTGGTGCCCGCCGCTTCTTTCGAGCAGGGGGTGGAGGTGGTCCGGTTCGTGCTCGCCCCGGGCGACGCCCTCTTCATGCACACCGACGGCCTGGAGGAACTCCGGGACGGAGAGGGCGCCAAATTCGGGGCGGACCGGGTGGGGGAGATCCTCCGGGCGAACGCGAACCGCGAGGCGGGGCTCCTCCTGGGGACGGTGGTCGTGGAGGCGGAGCAGTTTTCCGTGGGCTCCGAGCGCGGCGAGGACATGACCGCGGTGTGCCTGAAGCTGCGCTGACGCAACTCCTCGCTTTTCCCGCGGGACGCCCTTAGAATCGCTCCCGGATGGCCGAGCCCGACTCCCACGAGACGCTCGCCCGCACCAGCGAGTACGAGGTCACGAGCGTCCAGCGCGGGGCCTTCACGGTGATTTCCCTGCGCGGGCGTTTCAACGACGCGCTCCTCGAACTCCTGCAGAAGCAGGTCTTCCTCCAGCTCCGCAGCCTCGCGCTCGACGCGAGCGCCCTGAGCGGCATGACGATGTCCCTGGCCCGCGCCGTGTTGTACGCCTCCCAGACGCTCCGCAGCCAGGGTCACTCCTTCGCCCTCCTCAACCCGCCGGACGCCCTTCGCTCCTTCATGAAGCTCCTGGGCATGGATCACAAGCTCCCGGTCCTCCTCTCCGAGTCCCAGCTCCCGGTGAAACCGGCGGACGTGCCCGCGGTGTCGGACCGCCTGGATCGGGAACTCCAGCAGATCAAGCGCGACCTGGAGTCGAACGCCCTCTGGCAGTTCACGGACCGCGAGTTCTCCTGGCTGTGCCCGTTCTGCGCCGCGCTCCAGGACCTCGTGAAGATCGCCTCGCGGGTGTCGGTCGCCCAGCCCGCCGTGGAGAAGGTGTGGAGGCACCTGCACGATGACTGCCTGAGCTACTCGCCCCAGCAGCCGCGCTACGCGGCCCGTCCGGACCTGGAGGCGAGGATCCGGGACTCCAACCAGCGGAAGCTCGACGCGGCGCGGGGCCACGTGGCAGAGCTCCAGACGAAGGTTCTGAAGCTGGAGGAGAGGACGCACCGCATGGACACCCTGGAGAAGGGCGTGAAGATCGCCGCGTCGCGCCAGCGCAAGCTCCTTCCCATCCGCGCCCCGGAGGTGCCGGGCTGCGAGATCTCCTACACCTACCGGCCGGCGGAGGAGGTCTCCGGGGACTTCTACGATTTCGTGGAGCTGGCGGACGGCCGCGTGGCCTTCGTCATCGGCGACGTCTCGGGGCACGGCATCGAGGCCGGGATCCTGATGGGGATGACGAAGAAGGTGCTCTCGATCCGCCTGAGCGAGCTGGGCGATCCGGTGGCCGCGGTCAAGAAGACGAACGCGGACATCGTGAAGGACATGGACCGGTCGAGCTTCGTCACGGCGGCCGCGCTGATCTACGACCCGGCGGCGCGAACCCTCACGTGCGCGAGGGCGGGCCACAACCCGCCCATCCTCTACAGCCCGTCGCGCGGGGACTCCTTCCGGCGCCTCGAGACGGGGGGGCTCATGATCGGGATGGCCGCCCCCTCCATCTTCGACGCTCAG
Organism: Planctomycetota bacterium; assembly: GCA_023261405.1. GTDB lineage: Bacteria > Planctomycetota > MHYJ01 > MHYJ01 > JACPRB01 > JACQFK01. Next base: position 3,598 of record JAHFOZ010000078.1, on the reverse strand, counting down.
CTCACCGGGGAGACCGTGGACGTGCAGCCGGGGGACCTGCTCCTCCTCTACACGGACGGGCTCGAGGAAGGGAAGAACAAAGCGGGCGAGGAGTTCGGCGTGGCACGCATACTCCCGGTCCTCCGGGCGGAGCACTCCAAGCCGGGGCCGTACCTGCTGGGCGCGCTCTTCTACGAATTCGACCGTTTCGCCGGCGGCCTCCCGCTGGAGGACGACCTCACGGCGGTCTGCGTGAAGTTCAAGGGATGAAGGCCCGACGCGACACCACCCGGCTCCGCACGGGCCTGGCGGCCGGCGCAGCGGTGGCTCTGGCCGTCGGGCTGCTCCAGGCCTCCGGCGTCCTGGAAGTCTGGGAGCTCCGCACGCGGGACCTCCGCACGAAGTGGACGATCCCCTCGGAACTGGGCCACCCGGACATCGTCATCATGCTCATCACGAACGACAGCATCCAGTGGGCCGAGGAAAGCCGCCAGCGCTGGCCCTGGGACCGGCAGCTCTTCGCCGACATGTTCCGCGCCTGCTCCCGGAAGGACGCCCGGGCCCAGGCGATCCTCTTCGACCTCCTGACGCTCATCGACTCGAAGCCCGACGAGGCGGTGCTGGTGGACGAGATGAAGACCGCCCCGCCCGCCTGGCTGGCCGTCCCCTACGGGAAAGTCAGGGACAAGCGTCCCCCCAAGGAATTCGATGCGCTCCTCTCGCGATATGCCGTGGAGGTGGACAGCGACGGGAGCGTCGCCCTGCCGGAGGCCGGGGAAGGGGTCCAGTTCCCCAGGCCGGGGATCGCCGAGGCGGCGGCCGGCGTCTGCGACGTGGCGTCTCCGCGCGACGGGGACGGACTCATCCGCCGCTACCGCCTCTTCTCGAAGTTCCGCGGCCGGTACTACCCCAGCATGATGTTGGGAGGGCTCCTGACGCGGGAGGGCACGCGCCGGGTCGTGGTCCGCGACCGGACGGCCACGGTGGGGAAGGTCTCCATCCCGCTCGACGCGGAGGGGTGCTTCCATCTGCGGTTCTACCGGAAGGACGATTCCTTCCCCCTCCTCCCGGCCTCGCGGGTCATCAAGGGGATCTGGGACATCGAGGAGAAGGGGAGTTCCAGGGAGTTCGACCCGCAGAAGGTGAAGGATCGGATCGTGATCGTCGGGACCGACGCCCCGGCGCTCTTCGACCTCCGCGTCACGCCCGTGTCGGAGGCGATGCCCGGGTGCGAGCTCCACGCGGTGGCGCTGACCAACGTGCTCCGCGGCGAATTCCTCCGGACCGTGCCGCGGGTCCTTTCGTTCGTGGTGCTGGCGCTGCTGGCGCTGGGCGCGGCGCTGGTCACGCGGCACGCCTCGGCCGTCGCGGGCGGCGCCGCCGCCGTGGCCCTCCTCGGGGTCGGGCTGGGAGGCGGCGTCCTCCTCTACCGGGCGGGCTGGATCGTGGACCTGGTGGCCCCGTTCCTGGGGATGGGCTTCTCCTACGCCGCCGGGAGCGCGCTCAACTTCCTTTACGAGGGCCGGCAGAAGCTCAAGGTGAAGCGGGAGTTCCAGCGCTACCTCTCCCCGAAGGTCGTGGAGAAGATCCTGCGGAACCCGGATGCGCTCTCCATGGCCGGCGAGCGGAAGATGCTCTCGATCTTCTTCATGGACTTCGCCGGCTTCACCTCGCTTTCCGAGACGGTGGAGCCCGCGGAGCTCGTCCAGCTCGTGAGCGAATACCACAACGAGGCGGCGCAGGAGATCTTCCGGACCGAGGGGACGCTCGACAAGTTCATCGGCGACGCGATCATGGCGTTCTGGAACGACCCGATCGAGCAGGCCGACCACGCGACGCGGGCCTGCCTCACGGCGGTCTCGGCCCAGGCGCGCTTGCGCGAGCTGGCGGCCCGGATGCGCGCGCGGGGGCTCCCCGAGATGAGCGCCCGGATCGGGGTCAACACGGGCCTGGCGACCGTGGGGAACATGGGCGCCAAGGGGCAGGTCAACTACACGCTCATCGGCGACGAGGTGAACCTGGCCTCGCGTCTCGAGGGCGTGAACAAGGAGTTCGGCACGAAGATCATCGTGAGCGAGGCGACGTATCTACCGGCGAAAGACCGGGTGGAGGCGCGCGAGCTCGCGGTGATCAAGGTGAAGGGCAAGAAGCAGGGCGTGAGGATCTACGAGCTCCTGGGGGTGAAGGGGGAGGTGCCCGCGGATCGGCTCGAGGCGGCGCGCCGCTTCGAGAAGGGGCTGGAAACCTTCCGCGCCCGAAAGTTCGGGGCTGCGTGGGAGATCTTCCTCTCCTCCCACCAGGCAGGGGACACGGCGGCGGACCCCTACGTGGCCCTCTGCGAGGAGTACCAGGCCGCTCCGCCCCCGCCGGACTGGGATGGGGCCTACCAGATGACGCACAAGTGAGTCCCCCGCGTGGATTGGATTCGTTGACACCCGCGCCGCCGGGGGCCTAGAATCACCCAAGCTCGAGGGAATTCCGATGGGCCCGCTGTGTCTCCTGGTCGTCTGGGTCACGTCCTGGACGGTCCCTGTCCAAGGCGTGCCGCCCCCCGAGGAGATCATCGGGAAGAAAATGGTCGTCCAGACCCGGGACGCCGTCTACACCAGCCTTCCCCACGCCATGAGGGGCTACCTCCGGGACGCGGGGTATGGCGACATGGTCACGGTTGTGGAAGTGGAACCCCGGAAGATCTTCGCGAAGGTGACGCTGGAGGACAAGTCGACCGCCTGGATCGCGGTCCAGGCCCTCATGCCCCCCGACAAGTTCAGGCCCGATCCCAAGACCGAGGAGGAGAAGGCCAAGCTGGCCGCCAAGGGCTTCGAGGCCGGTCGGTTCAACCAGGAGGTCGAGGACAAGTTCAAGGCGGAGAAGAACCTGGACGGCGCCTACAAGGGCCTCGATGCCCTGGAAGGGCGGGCGCACGCGCACAAGCGGCCGAAGCTGGCCGAGATGCTCGGGGATTTCCACAAGAAGGGCAATCTCGGCGAGCATTCCCCCGTCAAGTAAGAGATTTGGATGAGAATGTCGATCGCTGTCCTGGGCGTGATCGTCGCGGCCTGGGGCTGCGGCGGATCGGAGCCCCAGCTCACCGAGAGCGAGGAGTACTACGTGGGTCGCGCCGTGGTCGCCACGGCGATCTCCAAGTCCCCCCTCCTCGACAAGCAGGAGTACATCGCCCTCGAGCAGTACGTGGGCATGGTGGGGCTGACCGTGGCGTTCGAGTCCGACCGTCCGGAGACCTTCAAGGGTTACTGCTTCGGCGTGCTCCAGTCGGACGCGATCAACGCCTTCGCCGCGCCGGGCGGTTTCATCTTCGTGACCACGGGCGCGCTCCGCGCCATGGAGAACGAGGACGAGCTGGCGGCGGTCCTCGCCCACGAGGTCGCGCACGTCAACCTCCGGCACCCCGAGCGGGTGGCCCTGGAATCCGCGAAGAACCAGGGGCTCATGGACGCGCTGGGCGCCGTCCGATCCGTGGCGGCGTTCGGCGGGCTGGTCGCCGGGGCGCTGGGGAAGTCGGACGTCGCGGGCCATCTGCAGAACGTCCAGGACCTGGCCAAGGGGATGGGCCCGGTGGTCGAGGACCAGCTGAACAAGGCCCTTATGGGGTACGGGC
>JAHFOZ010000077.1 GCA_023261405.1 Planctomycetota bacterium | reverse complement strand
CACCCTCTCGCTGAACGGGGACAAGGTCTTCTCCGAGCGCGTGACGAAGGAAAACTGGCCGCGCTTCGACGGGATGCGCAAGTTCGCCGCGCACCAGCTCAACGACGGCGAGAACACGATCACGATCGAGAAGACGGGCAACGGCGCGCCGATCTGGTCGATCTACACCAAGACCTACAGCGAGGCGGAGAACCTCAAGGCTTCCGAGGGCGGCATCCAGGTGGAGCGCCGCTACAGCCGCGTGCTCTACGACGGCGGCAAGCGCCACCTCGAGGAGCTCGAGAGCGGCGCCGAGGTGGTCTCGGGCGACGAGATCGAGGTGACCCTCTCGGTGTCGGCCGATCGCAACTACGAGTGGCTGATGCTGGAGGACCCGCTCCCCTCGGGCTTCGAGCCGATCCGCGAGTACTGGGGCCACTACGGCTGGCACTGGAACTACTGGTACAGCCGCAAGGAGTTCCGGGATGAGAAGGTGTCGATCGCGATGAGCACCCTGGGGCAGGGCCGCCACCAGGCGAGCTACGTGATGCGCGCCGAGACGCCCGGCGACTTCCACACGCTGCCGGCGGCGGTCTTCAACATGTACCATCCGCAGATCGGCGGCAACTCCCCCGAGTTCCGCATCAAGGTGAAGGACAAGAAGTAGGAGCGCTCGCCGGACGCGGATTGACTCGGCACCGCGCCCCGGCGTATCATCCATCCCGCGATCCCGGGCGGACATCGATGAACGAAGACGCGCGTGGCTTCGAGGACCTGGTCGGTACCGCCGACGATCACGGCTCCTGCTACTTCGATGGCTCCGAGTTCGCGCTGCGCGCGGCCATCGAGGAGGAGCATTACTGGCACGTGCACCGGCGCCGCATCATCGCGGGCGAGCTTGAGCGCTTCACGGGGACCTCGCGCGCCGGCCTGCTCGAACTCGGCTGCGGCATCGGGACCGTCGCGACCCACCTCAACCGGGCCGGGTTCGAAGTCGACTATGCCGACGTCTTCGGCCGGGCCCTGGAGCTCGCGGTCCAGCGGGCTCGCGTCGCGCTGGGTGCGGCCGCCCGGCCGCGTCGCTTCCTTCGCGTGGACGTGACGCAGTCGATTCCCCGCGGCTATCGAGGCCTCCTGCTCTTCGACGTGGTCGAGCACCTTCCGGACGATGACCGCGTGATGCGCAACATCCGCGAGGCGCTGTCCGGGGCGGCGGATGCGTTCGTGATGATCACGGTTCCGGCCTTCCCAGGGTTGTGGTCCCCGTGGGACGACCTGGAGAAGCACAAGCGCCGATACACGCGGGCGCAGGCGGTCGACCTCCTCGAGCGCTGCGGATTCGACGTGATGCGCGCGACCTACCTCTTCGCGCCCCTGTTCTTTGCCGCCGCCGCCATGAAAGGGGTGCGCTCGCTCAGGGGCGCGTTCGGCGGGGACGCGCAGGCCCGGCGGATCACCGACCTCACCGAGGGGCGGAACTCTCCGCTGCTCAACCGGATCATGCTGGGGGCGCTCGGCCTGGAGAAGTCCTGGCTCGCCCGGGGGCGCCTGCCCTTCGGCACGTCGGTCCTGGCGATCGGCAGGCCGCGCGGAAGCTGACGGGGTCGGCGGATGCCCGGAGCGAGGTGCGATCCTTCAGCCTCCGTGTTATACTGATGCCGATGAGACCCCTCGCGGCCGCCGCGCTCGCCCTTGTCCTCGTTGGCGCCCAGTACTTCGACCCGCAGGTTCGCGACCCGTTGGCCGCGTGGGGCGCAACGGATCCCGAACTTCTGCGGCTCAGTACCCAGGATGCGAAGAAGGATCGCCTCCGCGAGACACTCAAGGACACCGGGCTCGTCGGTCCCTGGATCTACGACGACGTGGAGGCCGGCTTCGCCGAGGCGAAGAAGGGCGGCAAGCCCGTCCTCATCGTCTTCCGCTGAGTGCCTTGAAAATCCTGCCGGAAGGTCGATGCGCAGGTGGCGCGTCGCGAGGATCCCGCGGTGGCCCGCCTCATGGAGCGCTTCGTCTGCGTCCGCGTGGTGCAGGGCTGGGGGATGGACCTCTCGCTCTTCCAGTTCGACTACCGGAGCACGTGGGCGGCCTTCTTCATGAACGCCGACCGCTCCATCTACGGCCGCTACTCGGCCCGCGACCCCAAGGACCTCGAGGGGTTCGCCAAGGCGCTCGAGGGGGCCCTGGAACTCCACTCCGGGTATCCGGGGAACAAGGCGGAACTCGCCGGCAAGACGGGTCCGCCGGCCCCCTGGAAGACCGCCGAGGAGATTCCCCAGCTCAGGAGAAAGGGGAAGTTCCGCGAGGCGGACGCGCATAAGGGCTGCATCCATTGCCACAACGTCGAGGACGGCTGGACGAAATCGCTGAGGGACGCAGGACAGCCGGTTCCCGACCGGCTCATGGCGCGCTGGCCGAGGCCGGAGCGGATGGGGGTCACGCTCGCGCCGGGGGAACGCGCCGCGGTGATCGAGGTCCAGAAGGGCACCCCCGCGGACAAGGCGGGCTTCCGGCCGGGCGACCGGCTCGTGCGCCTCGGCGGCCAGCCCCTCCTCTCGGTCGCCGATGTCGAGTGGGCCCTCTATGTCGCGCCCGACTCGGGAGACCTCAAGGCCCGGGTGGATCGCGCGGGCGAGACCCGCGAGCTGACCGTCACCCTGCCGCCGGGCTGGCGATTCATAGAATAGTTCCGTCCGCGCCGCGGGCACGGTAGGATTCTCTCCCATGCACGAGGGTCTGCACCGGGCGCTGGCCGGCGCGCTCCTCCTGGCGCTCCTTCCCGCCTGCGGGGGGGGAGGAGACCGCGTGAGCTTTTTCAACACGGAGGAGTGGGCGGTCCTCAGGACGCTCTCCCCCCTCCCGGCCGTCCCGGCGGATCCCACGAACGAATTCTCCGAGGATGCCGCGGCGGGAGACCTCGGGCGGAAATACTACTTCGACCCGCGTTTCTCAGGCCCGCTGGTCGACCCCGCGAACGCCGTGCCGCCCGGCGGGAACGGCGCCGTGGGGACCGTGGGGACCATCTCCTGCTCGCGCTGCCACAACCCGGCCACCGGGTTCACGGACCGGCGCTCCGTGCCGGGCAACACCTCGCTCGGCGCGGGCTTCACCGGCCGCCACGCGCCCACGATCTACAACGTGGCCTACAACACCTGGTTCTTCTGGGACGGCCGCAAGGACTCCCTCTGGAGCCAGGCCCTCGGGCCCACGATGTCCCCCGTGGAGCACAATGGGAATCGCGCGCAGTTCGCGATGGTCATCCGCGACCATTACAAGGCGGAGCACGAGGCGGTCTTCGGTCCGCTCCCCGCGACCGTCGCGGCCCTGGACTCGATCCTCCTCTTCCCGACTCCGCCTGTCCCGCCCGACTTTCCCGCGCAGGGGCGGCCCGGCGATTCCCTCGATCCGCTGGCCGGCGGGTTCCCCGCCTACGACGGCCTCACGGCTCAGGAGAAGCGCGATGTCGACACCGTTTTCGTCCACTTCGGGAAGGCCATCGCCGCCTACGAGCGGCGGGTCCTGAGCACGAACTCGGCGTTCGACCGCTACGTGGCCGGGAACGAGGACGCGATCCCCACCGCCGCCAAGCGCGGGCTCAAGCTCTTCTTCGGGAAGGCGAAGTGCAGCACCTGCCACAGCGGCCCGAACCTCACGGACGGGAAGTTCCACAGCATCGGCGTGTCCCAGTCCGGACCCAGCATCCCCGCCGGTGATGACGGTCGGATGAACGGCATCCCCACCGTGGTGGCAGACGTGTTCAACGGCAAGGGCGCCTTCAGCGCCGACGCCATGGCCGGGGCCGCCAAGCTGGCCGGGCTCGGCTCGACGCCCGACCCCGCCCAGCAGGGAAAGTTCAAGACGCCCACCCTCCGCTCGATCGGCGAGACGGGCCCCTACATGCACACCGGGGCGATCGCGTCGCTCCTGGAAGTGGTGGCCTTCTACAACCGGGGTGGCGACCCCGGCGGCTTCTCCGGCACGAACGAGCTTGCGCCGCTGGGCCTCTCGTTCGCCGAGATGCAGGACCTCGTGGCCTTCCTCGAGACCCTCGAAGGCGAGGAGCTGCCTGCGTCGGTCACCGCTCCGCCGGTGCTCCCGCCGTAGCCAATACGGCCCCCGTCGCGACGTTTACAACCCGGGAGTAGTAGCGGGAGGTCGTGAAGGTCATCCTGTTTCCCGGCTCCTTCATCTCGCAGTACTTCACGAGTTGCTGCGAATCCAGGCCCTGCTTGAGCAGGAACTCGCAGCGCTCCCGGGATTGCCGGATCTCCTCGTCCCGCGCCTTCCGCAGGCCTTATGCCTCCGGGACCCGCTGCCCATTAGACGGGGAAGGGGGGCGGGAGGTGAGCGGATCAGCGCCGCTTTTCCGTGAAACAATTGAAGGGCTGTGCTTCTCTAGAGGTCACGTTCTCATTCGAGGAAGAAGGAGCCCATGGAGATTTCGTTCGACGAGAAGTTCGCCCTGGCGCAGGATCGCGCCCAGGCCCTGAAGCAGCTCATCCCCGGCACCGAGGAGTTTTACTACTACCACTGCCTTCACGAGGAGCAGCAGGGCCGCGCCGCCCAGGTGCGCGCGCTCCTGGAGACCTGGGTCCAGCGCCACGGCTGGACCGCCCGCGCCCATGAGATCGCCGACCGGCAGGCCCTCCTGTCCCTCGAGAAGGACCCGAAGGAGGCCTTCGAGCACCTCCGGCGCCGCCTCAACCTGAGCTTCAACCACCAGCGGGAGGTGGAGGGGCAGGCCACGAAGTACCCCACGCGCCTCGATCCGAAGTCCCTCTCGCGCGAGGTTTGGAAGCAGTCCGCCTTCGGCTGGGGCGGCGGCACCGACCTCTCGGGCTTCGCCGACCCCTCCTTAGACTGGCTCGCCCGCGAAAGGCTCGACCCCGATCGCCGCCGCGCCCTCCTCGTGCGGCTCACCCATCCCGACCTTCCGAACCTGGTGGACCTCGTCCAAGCGGACCTGAGGCACAAGGACAGCTCCGGGTTCGGCTCGATGGCGATCCATTCACTCCTCACCCAGGAGCAACTGCGCGACCTCGCGCGGCGCGAGCCGAAGCTCCTGCAGGAGGAGGCCTTCGTGTACGCCTCACTGCTCAAGCTTCACCCCGGGCCGGAGACCGACTGGGAGAACGACCCCGCGGAGAAGGAAGCCTACCTGGACCTCCTCTGGGGCTTCGTGGAGCCGCTCGCGCCCGCCTTCAACGCGCTCAAGGCCCACGTGCTCTACCACCGCCTGGACTCAGACCGCTCGCGCGGCGTGTACGATCGCAAACGGTTCCAGAAGTACGTCGAGCTCCCCCGCGAAGTCTCTTACGCGGAGCCGAAGTTCATGGAACGGTGCCGGAAGGATGCGAACCTCCGGGACCATATCTTCAGCCTGGGGCAAAGCTTCGAGGAGGTCACGCTCCTCCCCACGGTCTCGGACGACGAGCCGCTCGTGGCCGATGTCCTGGGCCGCCTCTTCGCGGACGCGAAGGACTGGAGGCCCTTCGACACCTGGATCAGCGATCGGTGGCTCAAGATCCGCTTCGCCGAGACCCGGATGCTGGCCGGCGCGGGCGACATGGAGAAATGGTACTCGCTCATGGACGACCCCGCGCGCATCCAGGCGCTCAAGGACCGCGTCGAGATCTCGTTCCCCCCGCACAATCGGACGGTCTTCCGCCAGGGCGATCCCGTGACGATCGACGTGGACGTGAAGAACGTCGAGACGCTCGTCGTGAAGGTGTTCGAGGTCAACGCCCTGAACTATTACCTCGCGCGCGGCGAGGAGCTGGACACGAGCATCGACCTGGACGGCCTGGTGGCCGCCGAGGAACAGACCCATCGGTTCACGGAGCCCCCGCTGCGCCGTGTGCGCCGGACCTTCGAATTCCCCTCGCTCGGCCGTGCGGGGATCTTCGTCGTGGAGTTCATCGGCGGGGGCATCAGCAGCCGCGCCCTGGTCCGCAAGGGGCGCCTCCGCTTCGCCGAGCGGGTGGGCTCCGCCGGCCACGTGTTCACCGTGCTCGACGAGGACGCCCGGCCCCTGCGCAACGCCTCAATCTGGATGGGAGGTCGCGAGGTTGCAGCGGACAGGGAGGGCGCGATCACGCTCCCCTTTTCCGCGCAGCCGGGACGCCAGGCCATCCTTCTCCGGCACGGCACGCTGACGACCCTCGAGGCCTTCGAGCACCGCGGGGAGGACTACTCCTTCACGGCGGGCCTCTACGTGGACCGCGAGGCGCTCGTCCGCCGGGCGGAGGCGCAGCTCCTGGCCCGCCCCTCGCTGCGGCTCCACGATGCCCCCGTCAGCCTCAAGCTCCTCGAGGACCCGACCCTGGTCATCCGCTCCACGGACCGCCAGGGCGTCGAGTCCACGATGGAGATTCGCGGCCTGGAACTGCACGACGACCGTGAGACCCTGGTCCCCTTCCAGGTCCCCGAAGACGTGGTGAGGATCGCGTTCACGCTGCGAGCCCGGGTGGAGAGCCTCTCCCTCGGGAAGAAGATCGACGTCTCCGACGGGCGCACATTCGACCTCAACGGCATCGACGCCACGGAAAAGACGGAGGACCTGCACTTCGCCCGCACCGAGAAGGGCATCGTCCTGTACGTGCTCGGGAAGACCGGGGAGGTCCGGCCCGACACGCCGGTGAATCTGGTTTTCCGCCATCGGGATTTCACGTTCGAGATGAGCGTGACGCTCCAGACCGACGGTACCGGTCGGATTGAGTTGGGGTCGCTGGAGGGCATCACGAAAATCCAGGCCTCGATCCCCTCGGGCGTGACGCAGTCCTGGTCTCCGTCCCGCGACGCTTGCCTCCATCCCGCGACGATCCACGCGCGGAGCGGCGCGAGTCTGCGGGTCCCGTTCATGGGCGTGGCCGCGGACCGGGAGTCCGTGTCGCTCCTCGAGCGGGTAGGGGAGAGCTGGAGGAAGGACCATTTCGACGCCCTCTCCGTGAAGGACGGCTTCCTGGTGATCGGGAAGCTCCCGGCCGGGGATTATGAGCTCCGTCTGAAGGAATCGGAGGTGACGATCGGCCTGCGCGTGAGCGCGGGCATCCCCGCCGCGGGCTGGTGGGTCTCGCCGAAGCGGATGCTGCAGGCCTCGCCGGAACGCCCCGTGCAGGTTTCGTCGATCAAGGCGGTGAAGGACGAGCTCCGGATCCGCGTGGAGAACGCCTCGCCGTCCACGCGTGTCCACGTCTTTGGCACGCGCTACCGGCCCGCCCATTCGGCCTTCCACGAGCTGGGGCGCGAGGGCCTGGCCGAGCCGTGGGCCGTCTCCCTCTCCACGGCGCGCTCCGCGTTCGTCTCGGGGCGCGACATCGGGGAGGAGTACCGCTACATCCTGGAGCGGAAGCTCGCCCCGAGGATGCCCGGCAACATGCTGACCCGCCCGGGCCTCCTCCTGAACCCGTGGGCCGTCCGCACGACGGAGACGGGCGTCGCCGTCGCCGCGGAGGGCGGGGAGTACGGTCGGGCGGGCGCGCCCTGCGCGAGCGCCCCCGCCCCTTGCGCCAAGCCCCGGGAACCGGGGCAGGGCCCGGCGGGCGCCTTCTCGAACGTGGATTTCCTGGCGAACCCGGCGGCCGTGATCGCCAACCTCAAGCCCGGCGAGGACGGGACCGTGACCGTGCCCCGGAAGGCGCTGGCCCACGCGAATCAGGTCCGGATCGTCGTCGTCGATCCGTCCGGCACCGTCTGCCGGGACCACTTTCTCCCGGAGGTCTCCACGGGGCACCGGGACCTCAGGCTCAGGCTGGGCCTCGATCCCGCGCGCCATTTCACGGAGAAGAAGGAAGTCTCCGTCCTGGACTCCGGGCAGAAGCTCTCCATCGCCGACATCACCACCACGAAGCTGGAGACCTGCGACACAATGGGCCGTGCATTCGCCCTCTACAGGACGCTCTCGGACCTCGCCTCATTGGACCCCTTCGAGTTCATCGTCCGCTGGCCGAAGCTGGGAGCCGAAGAGAAGCGGGCGAAGTATTCGGAGTTCGCCTGCCACGAGCTCCACCTCTTCCTGTCCCGGAAGGACCCGGACTTCTTCCGCACGGTGATCCAGCCGTATCTCAGGAACAAGAAGGACAAGACCTTCCTGGACCGCTACCTCCTGGAGGACGACCTCTCGGGCTTCCGGCGCCCCTGGGAGTTCGCCCGGCTCAACATCCTGGAGCGCATCCTGCTCTCGAAGCGGATGCCGCCTGAGCGCGGTCCGGTGGCGCGCCACGCGGGCGACCTCTGCGACCTCCTCGTGCGGGACCTCGCGCGCGAGAACCATCTCTTCGACACGGCCCTCAAGGGGAAGGCCCTGGAGACGGGCGACGTCCTCGGGATGGCGGCGGGGGCCGCGACGGCGGAGGATGCCATGATGGATAAGTTTTCCGCCCGCGGCCACGCGGGCCCGGCACGGATATCCAAGTCCGCCAGCGTCGCCGCGGACATGGGCATGGATGACGAGTCCGAATCGTTCAAACAGGAGGCCCCGCGGGCGGAGAAGAGCAAGAAGGCCCGCGGCCGTCGGGACGACGCCAAAGATGCCGACGTTGAGCGGCGCCGCTCGGTCCAGCAGCTCTACCGCGTGCTCGACCAGACGATGGAGTGGGCGGAGAACAACTACTACAAGCTCCCCATCCATGAACAGGGCCCGGAACTCGTCACCATCAACCGCTTGTGGCGGGACTACGCCCGGCACGACGACAAGGGCCCCTTCCTTTCGACCCATCTTGCGGAGGCATCCCGCACCCTCACGGAGATCCTCTGCGCCCTCGCGGTGCTCGACCTGCCGTTCGAGGCCTCCACGCCCGCCACGACCTTCGACGGCCCGCGCATGGAGCTGGCGCCGAAGGGGCGCACGGCCGTCTTCCACCGCCAGATCCGGCCCGTGGAGCCCCTGGCGGAGAAGATCCCCATTCTCGTGAGCCAGAACTTCCTCCGGGACGACGACCGCGTCCGCCACGAAGGGCAGGAGCGCTTCGACAAATACGTGGCGGACGAGTTCCTGGTCCACATCGTGTACACGTGCCAGGTGGTGCTGACCAACCCCACCTCGACGCCCCACAAGCTCGACTTGCTCCTCCAGATCCCGGTGGGCGCGCTGCCGGCGAAGAACGGCTTCTTCACCCGCGGGGTGCACGTCGAACTCGCCCCCTTCGCGGCGCAGGCGCTGGAGTACGCCTTCTATTTCCCGGTGGCCGGGACGTACGACCACTACCCGGTCCACGTCTCGCGGAACGAGCAGCTCATCGCGAGCGCGACGCCCTGGCCGCTCAAGGTCGTGGACCGCCTGAGCCGCGTCGATACGGCTTCCTGGGCCTACGTCTCCCAGCACGGCGACCACCCCGCGGTGCTGAAGCACCTGGAGGAGTCCAACATCGACCGGCTGGACCTCGGGAAGGCGGCGTGGAGGATGCGCGAGGCCGCGTTCTACGGTCCGGCCCTCGACCTCCTGGCGCGCCGCCACGTCTACCACGGCACCCTCTGGTCCTACTCGGTGCACCACCGGGACGTCGCGAGGGCGCGGGACTTCCTGCTCCACCAGGAGCCCTGGCTGCGCCAGTGCGGCCTGCTCCTCGAGAGCCCGGTCTTCGCCGTGGACCCGGTCGCGCTGCGCTGGTACGAGCACCTCGAGTACGCGCCGCTGATCAACGCCCGCGCCCACCGGCTCGGGGCCTCCCGGAAGATCCTGAACACGAAGTTCGCCGCCCAGGTGCAGCAGTTGATGTCGGTGCTGCGCTACCGTGTGAAGCCGGATGACGACGACCTCCTGGCCGTGACGTTCTATCTCTTCCTCCAGGACCGCGTGGAGGAGGCCCTGGCGGCCTTCGACCGCGTCGATCGGGAGGCGATCGAGACGCGGATCCAGCACGACTACCTCCGGGTCGTCGCGGAGTTCTACCGGGGGAAGCCCCGGGCGGCCCGCGCGGCGGCGGAGAAATACCGGGATCACCCGGTGGACCGCTGGCGGAAGCTCTTCCGGAACGCGCTCGCGCAGCTGGACGAGATCGAAGGGGAAGCCGCTTCCGTGGCCGACCCGCAGGACCGCGATCAGCGGCAGGGGCAGCTCGCCGCGCAAGCCTCGTCGTTCGACGTCGCGGTCGAGGACCGGACCGTCACGGTGCACTTCCAGAACCTCGAAAGCGCGAGGGTCAACTATTACCGGATGGATCTCGAACTGCTCTTCTCGCGGCAGCCGTTCGTGCAGGAACAGTCCGACCGCTTCGGGCTGATCATGCCGAACCGGAGCGACGAGGTGGCGCTCCCCCGGAGGGGCAGCGTCCACAGCTTCGCCCTGCCGTCCGAGTTCCACGGGTCGAACGTGGTGGTGGAGCTGGTGGCCGAGGGACGGCGGGTCTCCCGTCCCTGCTTCGCGCACGAGCTGGCGGTGCAGGTGGTGGAGCCCTACGGGCAACTGCACGTGGCCCACCGGTCGACGAAGAAGCCCGTCCCCAAGGCCTACGTGAAGGCCTACGCGCGCCGGAAGGACGGCACGGTGGAGTTTTACAAGGACGGCTACACCGACCTGCGCGGGCGCTTCGACTACTCGTCGCTGAGCACGGACGACCTGGACCGGGTGGACCGGTTCGCGATTCTGGTCCTGAGCGACGAGCACGGCGCCGTGGTGAGGGAGGCGGCCGCGCCGAAGCGGTAGCTCAGAACGGCCCGCGCCGGTAGACCTGGGTGCCCGTGGTGCCCGCGGCGAAATTGGCCGCCGCGGACTCGAAGACGACGTAGGACCCGCTGGCCGTGATGCCGGGGCGGACGCCGACGGTGCCGCTGTTGCCGTCGCCCGCCACGCCCGCGCTCGACACGGAGATGAGGGTGGTGGTGAGCGCGACCGTCGAGTCCCTCAGGAAAATGTCCCTGAATCCCGTCACGTCCCCGCTGGTGAGCTCCTGCGACATGGAGCTGAAGGCGACGAAGCGGCCGTCCGTCCCGAGGTCGGGACTGGAGCAGGAATTGCCGCTGTTCCCCGCGAGGGTCGAGTGGACGGAGACCTTTTCCGTGGCGGCGCTCAGGGCGTTGGCCCAGTTGCGGCGGAGGTAGATGTCGTTGTCGATGGGGTCGGTCGCGTCGAAGTTGTTGGCGGTGGACTTGAAGGCGACGTGGGCGCCGTCGCCGGAGATCGCGGCCTCGAACGTGGCGGCGTCGCCCTTGGTGCCGGGGCTCGCGCCCGTCACGCTCACCAGGGTCGTCGTGGATCCGGTGACGTCGCGCACGAAGACGTCCGAGGTGGCGTCCACGTCCGCGGCGGAGAGGTTGCTGGCCAGGGAGCTGAAGACGACGTGCTGCCCCGTGGAGGAGATGTCGGGGGCGCTGCTGTTGCCGTTCCCGGTGGTGTTCGCCACCACGGAATGGGAGACCAGCACGGTGCCGCCGGTTCGCGTCTTCCGGAAGACGCTGAGGCCCGCGGCGTAGGTGGTCCCGGCCGGGAGGAGATTGACGGCGGCCGACTGGAAGGCGATGAAGCTCCCGTCGCCGGAGATCCGCGGGGCGCTGCTGCTGCCGTTGCCGGCCGTGGTGGCGCTCGCGTCCTGGGGCGTGAGGAGGGACAGCGAGCTGCCCAGCCGGTCGTAGAGGAAGACGTTGGTCGTCGCGGCCGTGTAGGTCGTGAACGCGGCGACCAGGTTGGTGGCGGCCGAGGTGAAGGCGATGAAGTTGCCGTCGCCGGAGATCGCCGGCTCGCTGCTGTGGCCGTTGACGGGGCCCCCGCTGCCCACCGAGAGGCGCGTGACGGCCCCGGTGCTCGTATTTTTCAGATAGATGTCCGTGAAGCCGTCCGTGTCGCTGCCCGCCCCCAGGAGGTTGGTCGTGGCGCCCGAGGCGCGAAAGGCGACGAACTGGCCGCTGTCGGAGATGGAAGGCTGATCGCAGGTCCCGTTGGCGGGCGTGCCGTCCGCCGCCGCCGAGATGAGGACCGTGACGTTCGAGGGGCCGGCGGGCGCCCCGCCGCCTCCGCCCCCGCCGCCTCCGCAGGCGGGGACCAGGGCGGCCGCCGCGAGCAGGACGAGCCGTACGGCCGGGACGCGAAATGTGCCTTTGTTCATGGCCCTAACCCCCGCTCGTCCCCACGGAGTCGCCGCCCGCGGGACGGACGTGACGGATGGTGTCCGGGCTCTCGAGCCCCTTGAGGCTGGCGAGGCGACGGCTCCGGTCGTTGTCCGCCTGCAGCTGCGCGAGGCGCACCGCGTCGATCGCGAAGGGAAGCTTTGCGCCGCACGAGAGGCAGAAGAAGCGGGGATGGAACGCCACGATGTCGTCGTCCGTGAGCGGATGTTTGCGCCCGCACTTCTCGCAGGTGAGCATCATCGATAATTCCTATTTACTCGTTTCCCTTGGTGGTCTCGAGCGCCTTCCGGTAACCGGGATGGTCGGGCACGAGGCGCTCCATCGCGCCGTTCTTCCGGAGGACGTTGATCGAGCCGTCGGGATGGTTCGCCGGGTCGTCGCAGAAGATCACGTCGTCGTCGCCCATCTGGTTCACGTCCTTCGCGGGGCCGCGCCAGCTGGCCTTCCCGCTGTGCGGGCAGACCGGGTCCACGCCCAGGTACCCCGCGTCGCGCAGCTGCTTCAGGAACCCGGGACCCGTCTGGTCCGGGAACTTCTGCTTCTCGTTGCGGTGCGTGAAGACCGCGAAGTAGACCGTCGAGCACTGCGCCGTGCAGCCGGAATCCTTGGACGCCTCCCGGGCCTTGCGGATCGCCGGGAGGAGCACGATCGTGGCCGCGCCCGCGTACACCGTCGTCATGAGGGTGGTGCCGCTGGCCGAGATGCCGTCCACGCGCAGGCCGTCCGGCTCGACCGACGCCAGGTGGACGGATTGGCCCAGGTACTTCCCGACGGTCTCGCCGAGGGGGAGCCTCATGACGTCGGTCCCGGTCGCGGCCGCCCCCCCGAACATCCCGGCAAAGGCGACCAGGAAGGGGGTCGCCGTGTTGTAGAGCGTGGTGAAGATCCTCCCGAGGTCGACGTAGACGACCATCCCGGAGCCTTCCGTCTTCGCCCCCAGCCACTCCTTGAGCACCGGGGAGGTCGCGAGCGAGGGCTTCGCCTGCCGGAGGATGTGCCGCTTGAGGGCGTTGGGCCCGCCCCCGCTCAGCGAGAGGCCGCTGACGTGGAGCCTGTCGCCGTCCCGCGCGAAGTAGACCCTGGAGAGGAACATCCGCACCGGGTCGAAGCCCCCGGGAGGGACCTCGAACTTGAGGTAGCCGATTTTCTTCCCCTCGAAATCGATCTCGCCCAGCTTGGCCTGGAGGCCCTTGAGGGCGGCCTTGAGGCACTTCTCGAAGCGCGCCTCGTCCTTGACCTCGAGCGTGGTGATGTCGTCGGGAAGGAGTCCTTCGCGCGGGAAGGCCGTGTATGTCCAGGCGCGCGGGCCGAAGCAGGGGAAGAGGTCCTTCTTCAGCGAGATCTCCGCCTCCTTCTCGAACTGCTCGATGCGCTCCAGCATCCGCTGGTGCTCGAACTCGTCGGCGCTCTTGACGGTCTCGAGCACGGTGTCATAGAGCTCGGACGCGTCCACCGAGAAGGAGACGAAGTGGAGCGCGTCGGCCGGGGCGGCCTCGAACCCGGCGGCGGGGCCCTTGAGCGAGAGGAAGCGCGCGAGCCCCTTCTTCTCGCCGGCCGTGCCCAGGAAGAACCTCTCCTTCACGGAGCGGCCGTCCCCGATCGACACGCCCCCGGCGGCGTACGTGAAGCCCTGGAGGCCCAGCGCGCGGACGACCTTCTTCTGCTCGTCGGGCAGGCCCGCCTCGGCCGCCTTCACGAACCCGGCGACGTCGGCGTACAGGAAGAGCTCCCGGGAGCCGGACTTCTCCAGGGCCTTCGCGTAGTTCGGCGCGCTCGAGAGCGGCTTGGGCTGGCCCTTGCGGACGGCGGTGAGCAGGGATTCGACCGTGGCCTTGCGGGTGGCCACGAGCAGCGTGTCGTTGAGCACGGTCGCGTACCAGCGGAAGGAGCGGTCCAGGAGCTCGCCCGAGACCACCTCGTCATCGCCCGCCTTGAAGACCTCCGCCTTCTTCCCGGCCTGCTTCTCGTACGCCTTCCGGGCGAAGGCCACGAGCTTGAGGAGCGTCTCCCGCTTCCCGGCGCAATCGAGCGAGAGGACCACGTCCGGCTGGAAGAGGTCCCCGTCCGGCCCGATCGAGACGAGGGCGAACGCCGCCTGCCCCGTGGGGAGCTCCCACGCGCGGTCGAGCGGCAGGCCGAGCTCCTTCTCGAAGTCCCTGCGGAAGTCCTTCACGACCCCCTCCAGGGCGCCCTCGAGGAGGGGCCGGATCTCCTCGTCCTGGAAGAAGGCGTGGAGGCGCGTCTTCTTGAACGCCTCGCGGAACGCGGAGGCGGAGGGCGCCTCGGCGAAGAGCAGCGTGGTGTCGGGCAGCGCCTGCTGAAGGCGGAACGCCGCCTGGGGGGCCGCGCCGAGGAGGAGCGGCAGGAGGAGGAGCAGGCGTCTCATGGGAAGAGCAGGATAAGGAATGGAGGAGGGAGAATCAAGTAGAGGAGGCTTGCGCCCGGGACGGGTCCGCCGCTACTCTGTGCCCGTGGCCAAGCCCATCAAGGTGGATTACGAGCGCCTTAGGCGCCACGAGTTCGAGATCTACAAGGAGGGCACCCTCCAGCGGATCGACCTCTACATCCACAAGCGGCTGCCGGAGTACTCGCGCACGCTGGTGCAGAAGCTGATCAAGGAGGGCCTCATCACGGTG
>JAHFOZ010000503.1 GCA_023261405.1 Planctomycetota bacterium | reverse complement strand
CATGAGGGCCGCGGCCGCCCCGCCGGCGGCCCAGAGGGCGCGCCTTGTGCCGGCGCGGAGGGGGGCGCTGCCCTTGACCCGGGCCGAAACGGCGGCGGACTTCTCCCGGGAGAGCGCCACGGGGCGGAGGCGGCCCGTGAGGGTCCAGACCTGCCGCAACCGGGCGTGGATGTGCGAGCACTCCCCGCAGTCCTGGAGGTGGCTGCGGAGCGTCGCTTCATCCGCCGCGGAGGCGTTCCCGCTCAGCGAGCGGGTGATGAAGTCTTGGGCCTGCGAGCAGTCCATACCTTCCAATTTCCCCTACTTGCCAAGGAAGTCCTTGAGTTGGTCGTGGAGCATTCTCAGGGCGCGGCTGAGGCGGGCCTCGACGGTTTTCACGGAGATTCCGAGGAGTTCCCCGATCTCGGAGTACTTGAGGCCCTGGTACCTGCTGAGGACGAAGACTTCCTTGAGCGCCGGTTCGAGGGAGGACAGGGCGCGTTCCAGGGCGTCCTCGATCTCCTTCTGTTCCAGGCGATGGTCGTGTGCGGCGGTCTCGCCCTCGCCGGCCTCGGCGGTCTTCCCGGCGAGGTGCGCCTTCCGGAGCGTCTCCTTCTTGGCCGCGTTGAGCCACGCGTTGCGGGCCATCGTGAGCAGGAGGGGCGTCACGGGTTTCTCGAGGTCGTACTCCTCGCGGTGGAGCCAGAAGCTCAAGAAGACCTGCTGGGCGATGTCCTCGGCGAGGGCGATGTTCCCGCCGGAGAGGCGATAGACGTAATTGGTGACGCCCGGCTGGTACTGGGCGAAGATCTCGGAAAAAGCTTCGGGATCACCTTCCCTGAGGCGCATCATCCGCTTCCGCTCTTCTTCTCTTGAGTATCGTGTGTCCATGGAGCTACACAAACAGGACGGGCAGAACCCTACGATAAACTACCCGAAAACCGTGGGGACTTGGGCCTATTTCGCGGGGGCGGGGGCCTGGGGGGCCGCCGAGGCGAGGCCGGGGGTCTCCCCGGAACCCGGGCTCCTGCGGCGGAGGAAGAAGAGCCAGACGGCCGCGAGGGCGAGGGCGCCCATGCTCATGACCTGGGAATAGCTCAACGAGCCGATCCACTCGGGGCGCTTGTCGCCGCGGGCGAACTCGATGAGGAAGCGCCAGCCGCCGTAGAGCATCATCATGACGAGGAACACCCCGCCCTCGGCCTTGCGCTTCTTCTTCCAGATCCACGAGAGGAGGAAGAAGAAGCCGACGGTGGCGAGGGTCTCGTAGAGCTGGGTGGGGTGGACGGGCCAGGAGGGCTCGCCGAAACGCCGGTGCTCCTGGGCGGCCGGGCTGCCGGCGGGGAACTGGATGCAGGGGAATCCCTCCCCGCGCTGCCCGAAGCAGCATCCGTTCATGAAGCAGCCGAAGCGGCCAAAGGCGAGGGCGAGCATGATGGGGGCCGCCGCGAGGTCCGCAAACCGGGCGATCGACTCGCCGCGCATCCTGCAG
Source organism: Planctomycetota bacterium (assembly GCA_023261405.1). Classification (GTDB taxonomy): domain Bacteria; phylum Planctomycetota; class MHYJ01; order MHYJ01; family JACPRB01; genus JACQFK01. Next base: position 2,257 of record JAHFOZ010000503.1, on the reverse strand, counting down.
TAGAGGGATCCGGAGAGCACGCCGGCGACCAGGCCGCCGTAGAGCACGAACCCGCTCTGCCAGTTCTTGAACAGGAGCCAGGAATAATCTTCCTTGTGGAGCCAGAGGTGCAGGCCGCGGGTGCCGATGAGCGAGAGGAGGAGCGTGAAAAAGAGGAGGACGGCGTTCTGCCAGGTGAAGAGGTGAAGGGGGCCGGGGGCTTTTTTCTCGACGGGGGCGTCGGCGGACCCCTTCATCTTGCGGGGCATGCTGACCCGCCACCACCAGAAGACATAGGGAAGCGGGCCCAGGATGAGCGCGCCCAGGGGGTTCATGGCGGGGTCGGAGAAGAGGCCCGGCTTCTGGGAGGGGTCCATCAGGTCCTGCGGGTACTGGAGGAGGTAGTTCACCTTGGCCCCGAGGATCCCGAAGATCATGGAAATGATCCCGACATCCAGGATGAAGTCGCTGTCGTAGCCCAGCGGCTTCCCGCGGCGCACGGCGATCCACGAAGCGAGGAGGAAGCCGACCATGATGCAGAAGCCGTAGGAATTGATGGGCCAGCCGACCCACGGGATCTCGAAGAGCTTCGGGAACATGGCCTGGAATTCGCCCCCTAATTCAAGCGGGTCTTATACCACCCGAGCGTCGCGAAGGCCACAAATCGTTATTGGGGGAGTGCCCGCGCGGCCGGTATCAGTGAGCGTCCACGGGTTCTGGAACTGCCTGGTGACGTGGCGGTTCAGGAGGAGCCTGGGGCTCAAGCCTCTTCGGTGGGGAGTTCGAAGCCGAAGCTGGTCTCCTCGGCCCGGAGCGATTCGAGCAGGGAGCGCTGCATCATGACGCCGTTGCATTCCTTGCAGCGGTAGGTTTTTCCCGGCTCGACGCCCACGACGTTGTACTGGCGGCCGCAGCCGGTGCAGAAGAGGAGATCCTTGTTCTGCATCTTGAGCACTTCGGCCACGGTGTTCTTGTCCACGAACCCGTGCTCCACGAGGAGCTCGCCCAGGCGGGGGATGGGAAGGAGGCCCATCTCGGCGCGCTTCTGCTGGATCTCCAGGCACTTGTTGATCTGCAGCTGGGTGGCGTGGTCGTGCTTCACCAGGAGCTGCCCGAACAGGTATTCCACCTTTTGCATCCTCTGGAAGGCGTCGAGGGACTTGAGCCGCCGGTCCTGCTCCTCCAGCAGCTCCAGCAGCTGCTTCTCCTGGAGGAGCCCCTTCGAGAGGAGCAAGGCCCCGAGAGGCCGGGTGGCGCCGCCGGGTCCCACGGTCTTGTTCGGATCCGCGGGCGCGACCTGCTGCTCCATCATGCAGGCCTTCAGCTGGTCGTTCGTGATGAGCCCGCGCTCGACCGCGATGCGTCCCAGCAGGGCGTCCTTGCGGCTGGCCACAGCGCGCGAGTATATCAAGCGATCTCGACCACCTACAAGCTATAGGTTTTTCGTCCGGGCGTTTCCGGTGCAAAGCGGCGTCAGTGGACGAGCCACTTGACCGCCTGGGGCTGGAATTCGCGGATCTCCATCGAGCCCCCCGCCATGTCCCGCGAGGAGAACCCGGGCTGCCACCGCGCGGAGATGTTGAGCAGGACCCCGGCGGCCAGGCAGCAGGTGAGGAGGGAGGAGCCCCCGTAGGAGATGAAGGGGAGCGTGAGGCCCGTGATGGGCGCGATGCCGAGGGTCATTCCCAGGTTGATGAAGGTCTGCGTGGCCAGGAGCGCGGTGATGCCGACGCCCGCGAGCCGCCCGAAAGGCTCCCTCATCTGCCATGCGACCTTCAGCGCGGTCGTGAAGAAGACCGCGAAGAGGAGGAGGACGAACGTGGATCCGGCGAACCCGAGTTCCTCCGCGATGATGGAGTAGACGAAGTCCGTGTGGCGGTCGGGGATTTAGAAGGGCAGGGCGCTGCCCGACTCCCCGAGGCCGCGGCCGATGAGGCTCCCCGAGGCGCAGGCCTTCTCGGAGGCGGTGACCTGGTAGATCATGTCGGCCGGCACCCGGTCGCGGAAGGCGAAGGCGATGAGGCGGTTCTGCTGGTACGGCTTCATGCCGTAGAAGTAGACCAGCGGGGCGGCCGCGAGGAGCACTCCCACGATCACCGCCAGGTGACGCTTCCGGGCCCCCGCGGCGAAGAGCATGGCCAGCAGCGTGGGCACGAAGAGGAGCGTCGTCCCGAGGTCCGGCTGGACCACGATGAGCGCCGCCGGGACCGCCGTCACGATCAGGGGGAGGAGCAGGCCCCGCCACTCCTGGAGCAGGCGCCCGTACATGAGGACCCGC
>JAHFOZ010000076.1 GCA_023261405.1 Planctomycetota bacterium | reverse complement strand
AGGTGGATGCGCCGGACTCTCCGGCCCGCTTGCGCAGATCCGGATCGTTCTCGGCGAGCACCACCCGGAGCCAGGCCTTCTCGTATTCCTTCACGGTGTCGAGCAGCCCGGACGTGGCCTTCAGGCGGTCGAGGACCTCCTGTTTCGCGGGGCCGAGGCGGACCGTGCCGTCGGCCCGCTTCTCGATGGCCTTGGTGACCAGTTCGGCGAGGAGCCCCGCGTCGTCCCGTTCGATGAGCTCGGCGTGGCGCGTCTGGAAGAAGGCCCGCCGGAATTCCGAGTCCGTCCAGAATCTCCGGGCGCGCTTCTCGATCTCGCCGTCCCCGGCGATCCGGGCGACCAGGTCGGCGCAGCGCCGGTTGAACCCGATCTGGGCCATCGGGGCCCGCGCGGCCTCCGCGGCGAGCCAGCGGAAGTCCTCGGCGCATCCGGGGCGCGCGTGCAGGAACCCGTTCTCGTCCGCGCTGAACAAGTGATCCTCGTAGGTTCCCGCGCCGTCGCGCTCGATCCGTCCGATCCTCGCGGAGAGGAGCCAGTCGATGCGTTCCCGGAGGGCCTGCTTCCCCGCATCGCTGCGGGTGAGCGCGGCGAGCTTCTGCGAGAGGGGGTCCTTCTCGAGCGAACCGGCCATCTGCTCCAGGGCGGCGTCCAGGTCCCCCTGGGCAAAGGCGGCGGATGCCCCGGAACCGAGAAGAACCGCAGTGAAAAGGTATTCCTTCATGGGGAGGTCCTCCGCGTATCCATTGGATGGGTGGCCGGGTGGCCCCTTCCGCTACTATCCTACACCCAGGAGGCCCGGCAGATGAAGTGAGCTATTTGGCGCGGCCGGTGGCCTGGTCCGCAGAGGGTGTGACTTCAGCCTGGACCTCGACCGCGTGCCTCTCGGCCGGGGCGGGGGAACCCAGGACCGCGAAGACGAAGATGAAGGCGCCCAGGAGGCCCGCCAGCAGGGCCGCCGCCCCCGCCCAGAGGGAGACCTCAAGAGCCACTCGCTTCCACGGCGGAGGTTCAATTCGTCGGGGCATCGTCAATCCGTCTCCTGTCCGTGCCGCTATCTTACGGCCTTCAAGGCGGGGCCGATTCGAAGAGCGCCTTGCCGCCCGCCTCGATCCGCACGGGGCAGAGATACTTTTTGAACGCGGCGGGGCTCACGTCGACTCCGAGGCCGGGCCGCTCGGGCGTCCGCACGCGGCCGTCGGCGCCGCGCTTCAGCATTTCGGTCGTCAGCTCCCGCGAGAGCGACGATCCGCCCATGACGTACTCGAGGATCTCGAAGCCTTCCACGGCGGCGAACACGTGGATCGAGGCCGCCAGGCTCAGGTGCGATTTGAAGGTGTGGTTGACGTAGGTGACGCCGTGCTCCTCCGCGAGCTTCCGCACGCGGTGGGCCGGCGTGATTCCGCCGATGCGCCCCACGTCGATCTGGATGAACTTCACGCCGCCGTTGAGGAGCAGATCCTCCGCGTCGCGGTACCGCCCGCTGCCTTCGCCCGCGGCGATCGGCACGGCGGGCTTCCGCGTGCAGAGCCGCCGGTAGTCCTCGATCGCGTCGGGGAGGAGCGGCTCCTCGAGCCAGCCCGGCCGGAAGGGCGCGAAGTCCGCCGCTCGCTGGAGCGCGGTCTGCCAGTCGTGCCCCCACACGACTCCCGCATCCACGAGCACCGTGGCGTCGTCGCCGAGGCCCTCGCGCGCGGCGCGGACGAGCGCCACGTCGTTTTCCCGACCGAACTTGCCCATCGGGCCCCAGCCGAATTTCGCCGCCTTGAAGCCCTGGTGGCGCAGATCGGTCGCTCGCTGCCGCGTGAGTTCGGGGGTGTCGCCGAAGAGGACCGAGGCGTAGGGGAGCTTCGGGTGCGACGTCGCCGAGGCGCCGTCGAGGAGCTTGTAGACGGGCTGCCCGGCGTGCTTGCCCAGCAGGTCCCAGAGCGCCAGGTCGGACGCGCTGTACGCGTGGTGGATGTGCTGGATGTCCAGGCCGTTCCGGAGCGTCTTCGCGTGCAGCCGGTGGATGTCCTCCACGCCCCCCAGCGTCTCGCCGAGGAGCGACTCGCGGATCGAGACGATGTTCCCGTGCGACATCGGGCAGCAGTAGACCGAGAGGGACACGATCGGCGAGGCGTCCGACTCGCCCCAGCCCTCGAGCCCGTTGTCGGTGCGGATGCGGACGAGAAAGCTGTCCTGGGTGCCGTCGGCCGCGTCGGTGACCACCGGCATCCTGAGGTAGAAGGGGTCGACGGAGACGATCCTCACGGACGGAACGAGGCCTTCACGATGTCCCCCGGGTTCGAGACCAGGCGGTCCATGAGGGCCTGCCCCTGCTCGAGGGAAAACCCCTGGATCCAGGAGTTCACGTCCACGCGCTTCTCCGCGACCAGCTTGAGCGCGTGCCCGTACGTCGCCGCGGTGTAACCGTAGATCCCCTGGACGGAGACCTCGCGGCCGATGATGTCGCCGCAGTCGATCTCGGTGGAGGCGTCCGAGAGGCCGATCAGCGCCAGCATCCCGCCGCGCGCCGTGACCTTGAGGCCCTGCTGCCGCGTCAGGGCGTATCCGGCGGCGTCCACGACGAGATCGCAGCCGCGCCCGCCGGTCGCCTCGAGGATCGCGGCCACGCTGTCCCGGGCCTTCCCGTTCACCGTCTCGGTCGCGCCCAGACGCGCCGCCGCGGCGAGCCGACCGTCGTGGATGTCCACGGAGAAGATCCGCTTCGCGCCGGAGACCCTTGCAACCTGGATCGCCAGCGCCCCCTGGGTCCCCGCCCCGAAGATGGCGACCGTCTCGACCGGCCCGCGGCAGTGATTGTCAAAGAGGTTGAGCGGGGTGGCGAGCGGCTCGATCATGCTGGCCGCCAGGAAGTCCATGTCGGCCGGGATGGGGTAGACGCCGGACCGAGGCGCCGCGGTGAATTCCGCGAAGGCGCCCGGATGGGTCATCCCGAGGAGCGTCCGTTTCTCGCAAACGGAGCTGCGCCCCCTCCGGCAGTCGACGCACTGCCCGCACGACATGAGGGGCATCACGGCCACGCGCGCGCCCGGCTTGAGGTCCCTCACGTTCGAGCCCACCTCGGCGATCTCCCCGGCAAACTCGTGGCCGAGGATGAGCGGCGGGATCCGCTTTTTGCTCTTGCCCAGGAATCCCAGGACGTCCGAGCCGCACACGCCCGCCTCGCGGACGCGCACGATGACCTCGTCGGGTCTGGGCTTGGGGGCGGGGAGGCTCTGGAGCTCGACCTTGTGCGGCGCGGTGTAGACGAGCGCCTTCATCGCGGGTCATTGTAGGCCCCCGGATTGCGTGAAGCCAGCAAAGCGCGTAATGTAAGCGGGTGAGTTTCATTCTGCTGCTGGCGCTCCTCGTGCCTCCGTCGCAGGTGGCCGGCGACGACCTCCGTCCGGGCCTCCGGGCCGTCTATCGCTCAGGCGGCGAGACCCTCGAGCGGGTGGATCCCAAGCCGTCGTTCAACTGGGGCCTCTCGAGTCCCCATCCGCGCCTGCCCGCCGGCCCGTTCGAGGTCGAATGGACCGGGTTCCTCCACATCCAGGAGCCCGACACGATTATTTTTGACGCTGAAGTCGCCGGCCGCGTGCGGATCGCCGTGGGGTCCGTCTTGCTGGACGGCCGCGCGCTGGACCTCAAGCCGGGCTTCCATCCGCTCAAGATCGAATTCTCCTCGCAGGAGGGTGTCCCCGCGCGACTGAAGCTCTGGTGGGAAGGGAAGTTGTTCTCCCGCGAGCCGCTCCCGCCCTTCCGCCTTCGGCATGCGTCGAAGGACGCGCCCGAGTCGGCGTCCGAACGGGGGCGAGCGGAAGTCGCACGGTTTGGATGCGCCCGCTGCCACTCGAAGGCCTTCCCGGGCGTGGACGACCCGCCTCCCGGTCCATCGCTTGCCGACGCGGGGCGCCGCCTCAATCGGCCATGGCTCCTCGACTGGCTTGAGGATCCGCACAAGATCGGGTCAGGCTCGAGGATGCCCGCCCTCTTCGCGGCGGACCGGAAGGGCTTTGTCGAGCGCTCGATCGTCGCGGACTATCTGATCCGAGCAACCTCGACCGGCGAACGGCGCGGCGCCGCCACGGTCCCGGGCGACACCCGGCTCGGGAAGCGCCACTTCCAGGGCCTCGGGTGCGGCGCCTGCCACTTCCTGCTGGACGAACCGCTCGACGAGCAGCCGCAGGTTGGACAGTCTCGCCTCGAAGGGCTGAACGACCGACTCTCCCAAGGGGACCTGTCGGCATTCCTTCTCAATCCGCAGGCGCGCTATCCGGATGCGCGGATGCCGCGCCTCCCGATGCCGCCCGAGACCGCGAGGGACATCGCCGCCTACATCCTGGTCAATCAGAAGCCGCCCGTGCCGGACGAGGCCGTCTCCGGGCGGGCCGATCAGAAGGAGCTCGACGAAACGTTCAAGCGTCTCGGCGTGCGCAACCTCGACGCCGCGGGGCAGGCGCTCGTCCGCGAGAAGCGCTGCGTCGAGTGCCACGCGGGACTCGGCGAGCCGGTGCGCGTCGACATCCCGATCAAGACCTCGGTAGGGGACTGCCGAGGGCCGAGGTTCACGATCGACGAGGGAACGAAGAAGGCCATCGCGGCCTTCCTGGAAGTCTCCCGCAAAGAGGTCCATTCCTCGCCCTTCCACTCCCGGCAGCAGCTCCTCGGTCGCCTCGGATGCCTGAAGTGCCACCAGCGGGACGGCGAACGGCCCCCTCCGATTGAGGAAGTGGGGAGCACGTACGGCGGGGCCTACATGCAGAAGGTCCCCTTCCAGCGCACGCCACGGCTCTTGAACGCCGGATCGAAGTACACCCCGGAGCACCTCCGGACGACAATCCGCGACGGGGCGACGGGCGCGCGCGGCCGCGAGTACACCTACCGGATGCCCGCGTTCGGGGACCGGGTGGACGAGATCATCCAGGCGCTCGCCGAGGGCGACGGCGACCTTCCTGCGCCGGCCGCCCTCGCCTCTGCGGTCGCGGATCCGACGCTCCACACGATGGGGCCGAGCCTCGTGGGGTTCGAGGGCTACTCGTGCGTCTCCTGCCACCTGTGGAAGCAGGCGCTGATGACGGAGGCCGACCCCGGGGCGCTGGGGCCGGAGCTCACGACGGTCACGACGCGCATCCGCCGCGAGTGGTTCGACCGCTGGATGGAGGACCCGGCGCGGATCCATCCGGGGACGCCGATGCCGCAGATCTTCCGGAAGGGGCAGCCGGCGACCCTGAAGTCGGTGCTCGAGGGCGACGCCCTGAAGCAGCGCGACGCGCTCTGGGCCTACTTCTCGAAGGGCCGCGAGGCGACGAGCCCGAAGCCGCTCCCGCCGATCGCGGTGCCGGTCCCGCCGGGCGGGCCGCTCGTCGCGCAGGTGCCCATGAGGCTGCCGGACAACACCCTCGTCGAATCGATCACGGTGCTCTATCCTTCGAACGACCTCCTGGTCTTCGACGTGGGGAGCGGTGGCCTGCGCGCGGCGTTCACCGGCGGGCAGGTCCTGCGGCAGTTGCGCGGGCGGCTGCGGTTCTACAAGGCGCAGGGGACGGCGGTGCCGGTGCCCGCGGCGGTCGGGGATCTGATCTTCACGGGGTACGACCGGCTCGCGGACGGCGTGCGACTCCGCTACAAGGACGGCGCCGACGAGTGGCGGCTGGACGGGCGGAAGGTGACGCGCGGCGGGAAGGTCGTGCTGGAGCTTTCCGAGGCGAAGGCGGCCCCGCCGATCGAGAAGATGGTGGTGACCGATCCGGGCACCCCGGAGGGATCGCTCGAGAGGCCGGGCTACCGCGCGGTCGCGTATCCGCGGCCGAAGATGGAGAACGGCGAGGACCTCGTGATGCCGGGGGCGATCGCGGTGGATCCGCGCGACAACCGGGTCTTCGTGGCGTCGATGAAGCGGGGCGAGATCTTCGTGCTCAACGATCCCAAGGGCGACGGCACGGGAGCGAAGTTCGAGGACTACGCGGGCGGGCTCTTCCAGGAGGCGTTCTCGATGATCGCCGAATCGGACGGTCTCTACGTGCTTCATCGGAGGAACCTCACGAAAGTGATCGACTCCGACGGCGACGGCCGCGCGGATCGCTTCGACCGGGCGCTCGGCCTCCCGCACGGCGTGGGGGACACCTATGACTATGGCTACGGTCTCGCCCGGGACAAGACGGGGGCCTGGGTGCTGAGCTATGCCCCGTACGCGAACCAGACGATGCCCGGGGCGGGCTCGATGCTGCGCTTCGGCGCGAACGGTCCGGAGGAGGTGGCGTACGGCTTCCGGAACCCGGTGGGCTGGTGCGCGGGGCCCGAGGGGGAGATCTTCTACACGGACAACCAGGGCGAGTGGGTGGCGTCGAACAAGCTCTGCGCGATCGTCCCGGGGCGCTTCTTCGGCTTCCCGAACAATGCGCAGAAGGAACACGCGAAGAAGCCCGTGGGGAAGACCACCATCTGGGTGCCCTATGCATGGGCGCGGTCGGTCAACGGGGTGACGTGGTGCAACACGGGCGGGAAGTTCGGCCCCTTCGAGGGCCAGATCTTCATGGCGGAGCTGATGTACGGCGGGGCGATCGTGCGCGCGAACGTCGAGAAGGTGAATGGCGAGTGGCAGGGCGCGTGCTTCCCTTTCTGGGGGAAGGGGCTGCTCGGGCCGCTCGCGCTGGCGTTCGACACGAGGGGCCGGCTCTACGTGGGAGGCATCACGGAGCCCGGGTGGATGTCGCAGCCCGACCGCGGGGCGCTCTTCCGGATCGACTGGACGGGCGAGACACCGTTCGAGATCCGCTCGATCCACGCGCGTCCGCAGGGATTCCGCCTCGTCTTCACGGCGCCGGTCGATCCGAAGTCCGCCGCCGACCTCGCGAGCTTCACCGTGGAGCACTATCGCTATGAATACACGGGCGCGTACGGTTCGCCGGAGCTCGACCGCACGCGCGCGCTGATGGAGAAGGTGGATGTTGCGACAGACGGGCTATCCGCGGAGCTGACGTGTCCTCTGGTCAGGGACCGGGTCTACATGATCGCGGCGCGCGGGCTGAAGTCCGCTAAGGGGCAATCCCTCGTCCATCCCTCGGGCGCCTACACGCTGAACGAGATCCCCGGCCGGTGACCGGATCGCACGCATTTCCAGAGCACCCAGCGGCGCCTTCACTTCCGACTCCTGGGCGTTGTAAGATTCTCTAGATGAGAGCCCTCGCCCTTGCGCTCCTTCTCTCGGGCGGGCCCGGGGATCCGATCGACAAGGCGATCGACTCGAAGGCCGGCGGGCCGCTCGCGCCCCGCGCGGGCGACGCCGAGTTCCTGCGCCGCGCGACGCTCGACCTCGCGGGCACGATCCCCAGCGCCGACGAGGCGCGGAAGTTCCTCACGGATGCGGACCCCGGCAAGCGCGAGAAGCTGATCGACCGCCTTCTCACGACGCCCGACTACGCGCGCCGCATGGGCGACGCCTTCACGGTCATGTTCCTCGAGCGGCGGCCCGGGGCGCGCATCCCCGACCGGCAGTGGGACGAGTTCGTGAGAAAGCTCTTCGGCGAAAACGTCCCCTGGGACGAGATCGTGCGGCGCATCCTAGTCTCCGACGGCCGCGAGCCGGAGACCCGCCCGGCGATGAAGTTCCTGGCCGACGCCTCCGGCGGCGACGCCCACCGGATGACGCAGGACGTGAGCCGCCTCTTCCTCGGGAAGAACATCCTCTGCGCCCAGTGCCACGACCACCCGAGCGTGGGGGAGTGGAAGCAGGCGGAGTACATGGGCCTTTACGCCTACCTCAACCAGAGCAAGGTATACGAGGACGGGAAGACGAAACAGGCCGTCATGGTCGAGGGCGTGGCCACGCAGAAAGTCGAGTTCTCCTCGGTCTTCAGCCCGGCCAAGAAGAACTCCACCGGGCCTCGTCTCGCGGGTGGCGAGGAGGTCGAGATCCCCGCATTCGAGAAGGGGAAGGAGTTCGAGACCCCTCCGGTGAAGGGCGGCCACCCGGGCGTCCCGATGTTCCGTCCCCGCGAGCGGCTGGCGGCCGACCTCACGGCGCCAGGGAACCGTCAGTTCGCGCGCAGCGCGGTGAACCGGCTCTGGTTCCTCCTCCTGGGCCGAGGACTAATCCACCCTCTCGACCTGGACCACAAGGGCAACGCGCCCTCCCACCCCGAGCTGCTCGAGGCCCTGACGGACGACTTCGTCGGATCGAAGTTCGACATCAAGCGACTCCTCCGGAAGATCGCCCTCTCGGAGGTCTACCAGCGGTCGAGCGTCCTGCCGGGCGGCGCGGTCCCGCCCGCGAGCTACCGCGTCGCGCGCCTCCGGGCGCTCTCCGCCGAGCAGATGGCCTGGTCGCTGATGCGGGCCACGGGCGTCGAGGAGCGCATCCTCGCGGCGAAGGTCCCGGAGAAGTCCGCCTTCACGATGAAGGACTACCTGAACGGGAAGCTGAAGGAGCCGCCGTCCAACCTGCCGGACGTGCTGCGCTTCTTCGCGGAGACGTTCGGGAACGCGCCCGGGGACCCGGAGGTCGAGTTCCAGCCCTCGATGACCCACGCGCTCTTCCTCATGAACGAGCGCATGGTGCTCGGGTGGCTGGAGCCGGGAGAAGGCAACCTGGTCGCACGGCTCGAGAAACTCGGGGACCCCGCGGATGAACTTTATCTTTCGGTGCTCACGCGGATGCCGGACCCGGAGGAGCGGGCGGAAGTGGCGGCGCACCTGGTGAAGAACAAGGCGCGGCGGGCGGAGGCGCTGGGCGAGCTGGCCTGGGCCCTCATGGCCTCTGCCGAGTTCCGGCTCAACCATTGAGGTGACGGGATGAGCGCGCACTACGACTGCGGCGGGACGGACCACCGCGTCTCGCGCCGCAGGATGCTGGGGATGCTGGCGGGCGGCGCGGCCGGGGGCGCGGGCCTGCTCCAGCCCGTGATGGCCGACCTGCTCCGCCGGAAGGAGCGGCAGGTCCTCATGATCTGGCTCGACGGCGGGATGAGCCAGCTCGAGAGCTGGGATCCGAAGCCGGGCACCGACACCGGCGGCCCGTTCCGCGCGATCCCCACGAGCGTCCCCGGCGTGCAGATCAGCGAGCTCATGCCCCACAGCGCGAAGATCATGCACAAGCTCGCGGTCGTCCGGAGCATGAGCACCAAGGACGAGAGCCATTCGATCGGCGTGGGCCGCATGCAGCGGGGCGACCCGGTGAACCGCGGCGTGGACTACCCCTTCATGGGATCGGCCATCGCGAAGCTCAAGGGGCCCGCAGAAAAGGGGATGCCCGCGTACGTCTGGATCAAGCCCGGGTCCTCCGGCTTCATCTGGCAGGAAGCGGGCTTCCTGGGGGCGAAGTACGGCGCCCTGGCCCTCGGCGACGGAAAGGCGCCCGTCCACATCCACCGCCCCGAGTCGGTCACCGAGGAGGAGGACAAGACGCGGAACGAGCTCCGGCTCAAGGCCGACGCCCGCTTCCGCCGCGGCCGGGCGGACTCTGAGGTGGACGCCTACGAGGCCTCCTACGATTCCGCGGAGTCGCTCATGCGGCGGAAGGACCTCTTCGACGAGTCGCGAATCCCGGCGAAGGAGATCGACCGCTACGGCCGCCACCCGCTCGGGCGGCACATCCTCCAGTCGCGCCAGCTGCTGGAGGCGGGCGTGCGCTTCGTGAAGGTGACCTCCTACCACTGGGACACCCACGCGGACAACTTCTCGATGCACCGCGAGCTGGTCCCGCAGATCGACCGGCCCTTCGCCGCGCTGGTGGACGACCTCGATGAGCGCGGGATGCTGGAGAACGTGCTCGTACTGCTCATGGCGGAATTCGGGAGGACCCCCAAGATCAACCAGCGCTGGGGGCGCGACCACTGGCCGGAAGCCTGGTCGCTCGCCATGGCGGGCGCGGGCCTCAAGCGCGGCATCGTGACGGGGAAGACCTCGCCCGACGGCGCGTTCGTGGACGAGAAGCCCTACGACGTGGGGCACGTCTTCCACACCGTCTTCCGCGCCGTGGGGATAGATCCCGACAAGGAGAGCTACAAGCACAACGGCCAGACGCTGGACATCGCGCGGCAGGACACCGGGCCGATCCAGGAGGTGCTGGCGTGAGCCTCGACGTGACCAAGGCCTGGGTCTCGCGGATGTACCCCCACGAGAAGATGCTGACGACCTGCCGCTTCAGCCCCTGCGGCAAGTTCGTGGCGGCGGGCTCGACCGACACCGGCGTGATCCGCTGGGAGCTGGAGTCGGCGAAGAAGACGGTCCTCGAAGGGCACGGCAGCTGGATCTCGGCGCTGGAGTTCGCCGGAGAGAGGCTCCTCACGGCGGACGTCCGGGGGACGGTTCACGCCTGGCCCTACCTGGAGGAGGCGCCGAAGCCGGCCTGGTCGATCCAGGAGGCCCATCCGGTCTGGCTCCGCGCGCTGGCGGCGAGTCCGTGCGGGAAGCGCTTCGCCACGGGCGGCCACGACCGAGTCGCCCGGGTCTGGGACGCCGGGAGCGGGAAGCTCGTCCGCGAGTTCAGCGGGCACGAGGGGTACGTCTTCAGCGTGGCCTTTCACCCTGACGGGAAGTCGCTCGTCACGGGCGACCTCTTCGGGACGATTCGCCACTGGGACCTCGAGAGCGGCAAACTCGTGCGCGAGCTCGACGCGAAGGTGCTGCACACGCGGGGCGAGGATTTCCTGGCCGACGTGGGCGGGGTGCGGAGCATGACGTTCGACGCCGAGGGGAAGCGCCTCGCCGCCTCGGGCCTTCGCGAGGCGAAGTCGAACACGTTCTGCCCCGGCCGCCCCACGGTGGTCGTCTTTGATTGGGCGAGCGGCGAGACGCGCCAGCACGGGGTCAAGGAGGAGAAGACCGACGGCCCGGCGAACCGGACCCGCTTCCTCTCCGACGGCTCCCTCGCGGGCGCGGGGGAGGGGCAGAGCCTGGGGGGCCTCTGGTTCTGGAAGGGGGAGGCGGCGGACCCCATCCATTCCGTGAACGCGCCGTCCCTCTACGACCTCGACCTGCATCCCGACGGGGAGCGCCTCGCGGCGGCGGGCTTCGAGGCCAAGGGCCGCGGCGGCAACGGCCGCCACACGGCGCGCGGCGAGTACGTAGCGAACGCCGGCGCGGTGCGGGTCTACTCGCTTACGCCGCAGCCGGGTCCGAAGAAGAAGTAGGGGTGCTGGGGGGGGTATGGGATGTACAAACGGGGGAGGGGAGTCAAGGAGGTGAGAGTGGGAGCATGGGCAGGCCTGAGGGGTGGCTTGATGGGCGCGGGAGAGGCGGAGAGGAGGGGGGGAAAAGCCGGCGTTCACCCAAAGCAAAGCTCGCGCCCCGCAGGGGGCGGGCTGCGAAAATTTGTATCCCTACTCCTGAGAACTTGTGCTAGTCTTCCTTGAACTCGAACGCGAGGCATGTGCGACCGGGGCCATCGCGTACGTCACGAGGATAGTGACGTGGGAGGACTGAAGGATGGAGGGCCCGGTCGTTGTTTCCAATTCTCGCCCTCATTCCCTTCCGTCAACGGAGTTTCCTCATCTTCAAGTTCACGTTTATCCCCCATTCGAGACACTACTTAAGGGAACGGACCTGTGAACCCAAAGCTGGCCCGAGCCTTCTTCTCCTGGGTCGTTCGCGCTCTTCGCTTCTCTCCGATCCTCCTGATCGAGGTTGTCACGGCATGCAACTCCAGTCTCCGAAACAAGGGGGACATCACGCTCTACACCGTCGACCCCACGTTCCGCTTCCCCGCGGGGGAGCCATTTCTTCTGAGCGAGATACGAGAGCCCGAAATGAAGGGGTTACTAAAAGCGGAAGCCACTCTCCTCGACACAAAGGTCTTGAGGGCTCTTGGACGAACCAAAGAGGACGTGGCTTCTGCGACTCGGGAGGAACTGGCTCGGGCGTTGACCGCACTTCTTCAAGACAATACCCTTCACGAGACGTTCAGCAAGGACGATAATCGTGAGCCTCCCACGCAGCCCCCTGGCCAAGCCAATCCGCCCTCTCCGGGGGTTTCCCGGAAGGTCCCAAAGCCTTACCTTTCGAAAGAGTTTCAGGACCTTCTGGCGAAGCAGCCGACAGAGGGCCCAGATCTCCGCAGACTCAATCGCACACTGATCCGGTCGGGTTACTCGAAGGCCCTGACACCTCAGCCCACTTTCACAGGAGGCTTCCTCACGGGGGCCTTCAGTCTTGTTCGGAATACAGATTTTCTCGAGGCGAATGCGCTTCGGCTAAAGGAGGCTTACCGAGTTTCCTTTGACGCCATTCACGTCCGGTATACCCAGAAGCCGGGCGGGTCCAACTTCATCGTCTACGTGGAAATGTACCGGGGTTCCAAGCTGAAGCCGTTCTACTGCCAGGTCATCGCCCACGAGACCGACATGCCCCGGGATACCAACATGATTCGAAAAACGGTCATGACGCCTTCCTTCACCTATCAAGAGGACGAGCCAATTCTCATTAAGATCGTCGGAATCGATCTGGCCTCGAATGAGGTGAGAGGCGCTTCGGAAACGTTCCGGGGAGCGGCCGAGACTGCCCAGAAGCTCTCGAGCGTCGTGCCCTACGCTAGTTTCGTGCCCCTCCTCACGGACATGGCAGGTAGCCTCTTCGACCTCGCCATGAATCAGAACCACATTGAGTTCCAATACGCCATCGCCTTCTACCCTTACGAGAACAGGCAGATTGCGGTGCCTCTCCCTCACTTCAAGAAGGAGGAGAAGTACTACGCGGTGCTCCCCTTGGCGGCATCGCAATTCGTACTCATCAAGGATGAAGACAGGCGCCGCCAGGTCGGCTTCCAGACCTGGTTCGAATACGTCCATCGGCCAATCTCTCGCGCCATTCCCCTCGCAGCGTGGCTCGTGACCTGGGCCGGCGTGCAGCCGGTCTTCGAGCTTACGACCGAAAAGACGCTCCAGGACTATTGGCCCGCCCCTTCGCTATGGGAAGAGGCGGTCGATCGGGATAGCGTGTCCCCAATCGAGGATTACAAGAAGCTCGCGGTATTCAACCATGAGCTCAGGCTAGCCGAGAAGAGACCTGATGACATGGAGGTGTTCTCGGAGCCCAATCGGAGCAAAGTCTATACGGACAAGACCTACGTGATCTTCTCAATTCTCAAGACTGAGAAGGGTGTGCGGGAGATCGGGGCCGAGGATCTCCAGGAGCAGCTAAAGGCCCTGGCGACAGCCGGGGTGACCGACGGGACGGAGGACCCCAAGGTGTTTGCCGAGAAGCTGACGGCCATAGGGAAGAAGCTCGTCAGCTTCGACGCCTTCGGCAAGCTCGAGGAGAAATCGAAGAAGTACGACAAGAACGACACCAAGCGCGTCGAGATCTTGCTGGAACCCTTTCAGAAGGAGGATCTGGAGGACTATCTCGGAACACTCCTTGCGGCCGAGATGAACCGGCTGGTATACCCCCGTCAGGAGACGAAGGACTACGCGCGCCTAGCAAAGGACTGGAAGGACACAAAGAAGTTTCCCCTGGAATGGGACGCCGCATCAAACCGGTGGGTAATCAAACAGGGTTCCACAGACGGACAGGGTAAGAAAGAAGAACCTCCGAAGAAAGAAGAGCCGTCCAAGAAAGAGGAACCGAAGAAAGAGCCTCCCAAGTAGACTCAGTGCGAGGCAAGCGGAGAGAGAGGCGCCTCTGAAAGAGCGGCTTTCTAGATGAGTAGGCTCCACAACACGAGCCCAAGATTGCGGCAGCTATGACCGGCAGCTATTATTTCTAAACATGAGCTAGCGTTTAGCGTCAGTCTCGAGTAGTTGATAGAAAGATACCCAGGCTCGGAGTAGTGTATGGACTTATTCGGTTTCTTTGGGAAGAGCAAAGAGCAAGAGAGCAACGAGCGGCTTGCACCAGCTGAGCAGTGGTACTTTTACGACTACGTTCTGTGGAATCACGCGTGGACAAATGGGGAAGAACTAGCTGACGAGATTGAAGTGCCGTTTACAGATGAAGACCATACGTTAAGCAGCATCCTGAATGACTATATCTGCGAAGAATTCGACTTGGACCACGAGTTGGCTGAGAAGCGGCCTCGGCCAACCTCGAGAACAATTCCCCCTCTTGACTGTCACCGGTCACTTCAAAACCAGCCACGGCCGGTCAGGTGAAAACCAGCCAGCTACCCGTTCATAGATACCATCAATCCCCGGTTTTTCCACCACGATCTTTGAGCCGGTAGCTCTTCCCGGTGATCTCGATCACCTCGGCGGTCTGGAGGAAGCGGTCCAGGATCGCGGTCGCCGACGGCACGTCCCCCAGGAGTTTCCCCCATTCCTCGATCGGACGATTCGACGTCATGATCGTCGATCGCGTGTGGTGGCGGCGCATGATGATCTCGAAGAGAAACTCCCCAGACCTCTTGGGCAGTTGCTTCATCCCCATGTCGTCGATGATCACGAGATCGGCTTTCAAGTACTTCGCCAAGGTCCGTTCCTCTCCGGAGAACGCCTCGTCCTTCATGAACTCGCGGATGAGATCGAAGATCGAGCGGTAGAGCACCACGTGCCCCATCTTGATCGCCTGGTAGCCCAGAGCCTCCGAGAGAAAAGTCTTCCCGACTCCCGGCGGGCCCAGGAAGAGCACGTCACGGGCGTCCCTCATGAACTGGCACGTCGCCAGCTCGTAGATCTGCTTCCTTTTGATCGAAGGGTTGAAGGCCCAGTTGAAGTCCTCCAGCGTCTTCACTCCTTCCCTAAAAGCCGCCGTTTTCACCCGCCTGCGGATGAGGCGTTCTTTC
>JAHFOZ010000502.1 GCA_023261405.1 Planctomycetota bacterium | reverse complement strand
CAGGAGCACGAGCGCGGGGTCGTTGGCGAGCGCGCGGGCGATGGCCACGCGCTGCTGCTCGCCGCCGGAGAGCTCGGCGGGCTTGTGATCGGCCCGGTCGGCCAGGCCCACGCGGGACAGGAGCGCCGCCGCGCGCGCCCGCCGATCGGACTTCGAGCGGCCGCCGAAGTGCATGGGCGTCTCCACGTTCTCCCGGGCGGTGAGCGTGGGGATCAGGTTGTAGAACTGGAACACATAGCCCAGGCGGTCGCGACGGAGATCGGCCAGGGCGTCATCGGAGAGCCGCGTGAGCTCCACGCCATCCACCCACACGGAGCCCCGGGAGGGGACGTCGATCCCGCCGATCAGGTTGAGAAAGGTGGTCTTCCCGCACCCGGAAGGCCCCATGACGGCGACGAACTCGCCGCGGGAGACCGTGAGGTCCACGCCCCGGAGGGCGCCCACTGCGCCGGCGCCGAGGAGGTAGGCCTTCTGGAGATTCTCGGTGCGGACGGCGGGGGATTCGCTCATGGCGTCACTGCTTCGACTCGCAAGTTCGTGACCGGGTGGCCGCAGGGGGCACAACGGGTCCCGAACTCACGCGGCTCAGCACTCAGCGGCCTATACCGGCCCGCGCCGCACCCGGTTTCGCCTTGCCTCGCCCCCGTGCAAATCTTATGCCCAAAGCCTTGTAGGAACGGAGGTTTTGGATAGAATGATCCGGCGCTGGGGTGGATGTCCCTTCGGCGGGTAATTTGGGATTCTTTTTCGGGTCAGATTTTCACGATTCGAGTCAACTAGTTACCAGATTCCATCATGGATAGAAAAACCGAATTCTTCAAGCTCTTCGTCGCCCACCAGGGCGCGCTCCGGGCCTTCCTGGGATCCCTCATCCGCGACCGCCATAGCCGGGATGACGTGTTCCAGGACCTCTCCCTCACCCTCTGGGAGCAGCTCGATTCCTATGACGTGTCGCGCCCGTTCGGCCCCTGGGCCCGCGGGATCGCCGCCCGGAAGATCCTGGAGCGGAGGCGCCAGGATGCCCGGTTCCCCCTCACTTTCTCGCCGGAGACGATCCAGGCGGTCATCGACGCCTACGACCGGCGCGAAGCCTCCGTGTCCCAGCGGGCGACGGCCCTCCGCCAGTGCGTCGACGCGCTCCCGGGCACGTCCAAGGAACTGCTCACCCTGAAGTACGAGGAATGCATCCCGGCCGAGGAGATCGGCCGGCGCACGGGACGCTCCCCGGACGCGATCTACCAGGCCTTCTCGCGGCTCCTGGACCGGCTCGAGGAGTGCGTCGAAGGTCGAATGAAAGTCCAGGATGGGGTGATCTGATGGACCGTGAATCCGTCCGGGCCGGCTTCCGGAAGTACCTCGACGGGAGGATCTCCCCCGCCGAGCTGAAGGAACTCGAAAGCTGGATCCGAAGCGACCCCTCGCTGGCGGACCTCTTCGTGGATGAAAGCGGGACGGACGCCCTTCTGGAGGAATTGTTCCGGACGGACGCCCTCCAGCCCAAGGGGATCGACGAAATCGTCAGGAAACCAGATACGCGCGGGAGGCAGAACGTGAGCGGCGACGACACGACCATCCACGGCACCGACAAGGACATCGGCGAACTCCTGGTCAGCCGGGGCATCATCACCCCCCACCAGCTCCAGATGGTGGCGCGGGTGCTGAAGGACCGCCCCGAGACCAAGCTCGCCGACCTGCTGGTGGACGTGGGGTACCTCAAGGACACGGCCGTGCTCGACGCCATGCGCATCCAGACGCGGGTGATGGTCCGCTGCACCGCCTGCAGCAAGGATTATCAGGTCTTCTACTACAACCCCGCCTCCAAGTACTCCTGCAAGGCCTGCGGCGCCGAACTGAAGTCGGACTCCGATTCGGGCTCCTCGACCATCGCGCTGACGTCGGACGAGATCAGGGAGGACAAGGGCACGGGCTCGGCCACGGAGACCGTCTCCAAGGAGGAGAGCGGTTCCGACACCAAGAGCGGCAGCTCGAGCTCCAGCGGGAGCGACCCCACCTTCGTCATCCCGGCCACCGACTCCGACGCGCGGGAGGGAACCATCACCTCCAAGCCCGGCAGGGTCAAGTCCACGGAACCCCCCATGCCCCCGGAGGTGACGGCGGCCGCCAAGGACCCCAAGCGCATCTTCGGCAAGTATGTGATCACGAAGGAGCTGGGCCGCGGAGGCTACGCCATCGTCTACAAGGCCTGGGACAAGCTGCTCGCCCAGTACTGCGCGCTCAAGTTCATCCGCTCGCAGGATATGAACGAGGGCGGCGACTCTTCCGGCAGCGAATCCGCCTCCACCGAGATCCAGGACTTCCAGCGGGAGGCGCGCATGGCCGCGCGCCTGCGCCACCCCAACATCGTCCGCATCTACGAGATGGGCACCTACGACAACAAGCACTACCTCGCCATGGAGCTCATGGAGGGCCGCAGCTTCTTCGAGGCCATCCACGGCGGCAGCGCGCGGAACCTGGAGACCCACTTCCAGGACAACCCGGAGAAGTTCCTCACCATCGTGCGCGACGTGGCCCGCGCCGTGGACTACGCCCACTCGCAGGAGCCGCCCGTCATCCACCGCGACATCAAGCCCCACAACGTCCTCATGGACGCCAAGGGGCAGGCCTACGTGGCGGACTTCGGGCTGGCCAAGGAAGTCACGATGAGCGACCGCTCCGGCACCGTGTCCGGCGTGGTCAAGGGCACCCCCGCCTACATGGCCCCCGAGCAGGCCGAGGGCCACAGCAAGGACACCGACCAGCGCACGGACGTCTACTCGCTGGGCGCCGTCCTCTACGAGGTCCTCACCGGCCGCCCGCCCTTCGTGGGCGACAACGTCCGCCAGATCCTGAACCAGATCGTGATGAAACTCCCGGACCGGCCCAACGAGCTGCTCGCCAAGATGGCCCTGGAGAAGAGCCCCACCGCCCCCGCCAAGGTCAAGCCGGTGGCGCGCGAGCTGGAGACCATCTGCCTCAAGGCCCTCGAGAAGAAGAAGAACGACCGCTACCAGAGCGCCAAGGTCTTCGCGGACGACATCGACCGTTTCCTGTCCCACCTCGAGATCGAGGCGCGGGAGCCGGGCATCTACCGGAAATTCCTCCGGTCGTGCCGGGCCCACCCGCTCATCTCCGGCGCGGCGGCCGCCATCCTCCTCTGCGCGGGGGTCGCCACCGGCGCCGTGAAACTGATCAAGCCCAAGGGCGAGGACGGCACGGCCAAGCTCGTCCTCGTCGCCGATCAGCACCTCAAGGACCAGCATTGGGCCGACCTCAAGGCGAGCCTGGACAGCCTCCGAGAGCTGAACGCCAAGCACCCCAGGATCCCCGAGTTCGAGGAGGCGCTCAGGAAGCACGAGGACGAGCTCGTCACCCGCAAGCTGAAGTGGGCCGACGCCCTGAAGGCGTTCGAGAAGGGCCGCGTCAAGACGGTGATCGACGGGTTGCGACCCGCCTTCAAGGAGGCGGGGGAGCTCGAGAAGGATTTCTCCGACGACCTCAAGACCGCGCTCGAGAAGGTGCAGACCGCGGCGGTCGCTGAGGCTCGCGACCTGTACGGCTCGGGCGCACGGGTGGAATGGCAGGAGAACCCGCAGTTCAAGACGAAGGCCACACCCTGCCGCGAAAGGATCACCGATTTGCAGGCCCTGGAGAAGGACGCGGACTTCCCCTTCCCGATCGATCGCGTGGGGCTCACCGCCCGAAGGGGCGAGCTTGACCGCATCCTGGCCTACGAG